>JBGTJT010000551.1:0-5011 GCA_041744995.1 Pirellulales bacterium
CGGCGTAGCGCTCGGCCGGAGCCAGCGGAGCCGCGCGGCTGGGGTTCTCCCCGTGACTGCGGCGTCCCGCCGCAGACGTGACCAGAATCACTGCGAGCCACAGACACAGCCAAGTTGCTGCGGCGGCGAGACGCCGCCGCCACGATTGTTTGTTGATCACTTCAGTTCGATCTCCTGTTCAGCCTGTCCTACGGCCGGCGCGGCGACGATGATTTTCGCAGCGGTCGCCTTTCCTTGCCGGCGAACGAGCCACACGTGTTCGATGGAACCGCCGCCCCCTTCCACTCTTCCTAGCGCTGTTCGCGTGGAACCATGCACCAGCTTGGCTTCTTCGGGCAATTGAATCGACAACTGCGGCGGATAGACCTGTTCGCTGATCGCGCCCATCTTGGCGAAGGTCGGTAGATAGCCCGTGTTGCGAACGGTCGCCGTCACGCGAAACAACCCGCCGCCGAGCGGTTCAACTTGCGTCGCCAGTTCCAGTCGCGGCAACAGCGTAACCAGTTCTTGCAAAAAGCGGGTGTGCCGGTCGGCCAGATCGTCGAGTTGATCCGCCGGCGGATTCAAGGCGTAAAAGGGCGGAATGCCGCCGATTTCGACGGTTTGATCGGGAAAGTCGGGATGCTCGATCGGCTGCCACTCGACGAACGGGATGTCTTGTTCGGCGAGCCAGCGGAGTTGATTTCGTTGGTCCGCGCCCCGCTTCTCGTCGCTCTTCTCCCCGTCCAAGACCGCGACTTGGGGAATCCACCAACCGCGAGCCGACAGCGACCAGCGGCCATAATGGAAATAGGCCCATTCGGAGAAGGCTCCCTCGGCTTTCGCCGGCTCGGGCGCATCTTTGCCGCCATGTGCGGCGCGATACTTCTCCGCCAGGAAGTTCAGATATCCGGCATCGTCGCCCAGCACATGCGTCTTGATCCGTTGCTTCTCGCTATTCGCGTCGGGCTTCCAGGGATGAAACAGATTGTCGTGCGGCGAAAAGCTGAACACCACGGCAATGTTGGCTCGATCGAAGGCGAAGTCGGCCACCGCGCGGGTTTCCGGTTCCGACACCGCGTGCGGGCCGGCGCCCGGCTTGAAGTACGGATAGCGGAAAGTGAAGTTGCGATTGAAGTCGACGCCGCCGGGGCCGTCCTCGTTGAACTCGCCGTCTTGATCGTTGTCACGCCCCTCGGAGAACAGGCGGTAGCGGCCTCGTTCGTTCTTACCGGCCTCGGCGGCGATCATGATGCGGGGGTCGTCCGGATGCGGCATGTACTCGCCGTCCGCATCCTCCACGCGCATCATCGTGATCCAGCCGTCGCCGTTGAGATCCTCCGGTGGATCTTCATTGGTGCGGAAGTCGCGATCGTCGTCGGTCGGGCGGGCGTTGCCGTTGGATTCATAAAACGGCGGTTCGAAGTTTCGCTCCGTGCCGTCCGGATTGGGGCGGGGAATGATGTAGAACGTGTATTGGTCGAGCAGCGTCGCTGCCGCCTCGTCGTCGGCCGCCGGTTCCAGCAGTTGCCGCGCGATCCGCAGGGTCAACTCGGAACCGAGCAGGTGCGAGGCCTGCACATTGCCAACCAGCAAGACGGCCGGCTTGGAGTGCGGCTCGCCGGCCGACAGGGTCAGCAGCCACACGTCGCGCCCCTGGCGGGTCTTGGCTAACGAGGTGAGGGTCGCCCGGTCGGACTGGGCGATTTGCCGCAGCTCCTCCACGAACGCATCGTAACGTGCGTAGCCCTCTAGCGCCGGATTGGCTTCCGCCGCGCCGCTGAATAGCAGCAACAGGCCAACCCACAGCAGGCCGAACCACGGCCGCATTCCAAAAACATACAGGCAATTCATTGCGTAGCGAGGTTGGTTGGAAGGATGTCTTGAGGGGCGGGGGAGAACTTCCATCCTAGTCAGAACCGGGCCGCCAGGCTACCTGTCGACTTGGCTGAAATGGTCCGTTTTGTTATCGTTCAAGCGCCATGCCGAAGCATGAGCCGCCCCCCCGCCGAAGAAATTTCCACCGCCGAGCAACAACATGGCCAGACGCACGCTCAAGTCGAAGCGGATCCTGGTTACCGGGGCGTCGTCGGGCATCGGCCGCCAACTCTGCCTGCAACTGGCGCGGCACGAAACGCGGCTGATCCTGCTGGCCCGGGGAGAGGAGAAACTGCGGACCTTGGCCGCAGAGATCGACGCACTCGGCGGAACGGCAACTCGGCTGGTGGTGGGAGACGTCACCCAGGAGGAAACACGGAGATTGGCCATTGCGACCGCCGAACAGGAGTTCGGCGGACTCGACATCTTGATTAACAACGCCGGCCTCGGCGCCTTTGCCCGGTTCGAGGAGAGCGACGCGGCCCAGTTGCGGCGGATCATGGAAGTCAATTTCTTCTCCGCCGTGGAACTCACCCGGCTCGCCCTGCCGCTGCTGCTCGCAGGCACCCAACCGATGATCGTCAACATGGGAACGATCCTGGGCCATCGCGCAATTCCCCGCATGTCCGAGTACTGCGCCAGCAAGTTCGCCCTGCGGGCGTGGAGCGAATCGATCCGCGTGGAACTCGGCCGGCACGGCGTCGACGTGCTGTTGGTCAGCCCCGGATCGACTGAAACGCCGTTCTACGACAACGCCATCGCCGGACGCGAGAGCGCACCCTGGAGCCGCTCGACGGCGGTGTCGGCGGAGCACGTCGCCACGGCAACGCTGCGGGCCATGCGGCGGGGCCGACGAGAAATTGTGCCCAGCACGCCAGGCAAGCTGCTCGTCTGGGCAAGCAAACGCTTTCCTGGGATTCTCGATCGGGCACTGGCCAAGTATGCGTAAGTGTTTATAAGTTAGCGGGTTGCGATACAAACTATCCTTTTCAGGATATTATGACTGGGATATATGCGCAACTTGAGTTGCCTGGGTGGCTTGTAGAGGCTATGCTAGAGGGTGATTCTTTTGGGGAGAAATGATCGACCATGAAATCTGCATTTTGGTTATTCGTGGGGCTGTTCCTAGGTTTCGGCCTCAGCTATGTGGCGTATTTGAAGGCCGAGAACGGCCCGGCTTGGGGACCAGACGTCCAGCAAGCAGAGGTCGACGAGATGCGCGCCGCCGCCGATCGCCTCGCCCAGCGTCAGCCACCGCCGAAGCAGAAGCGCGAGAAGGAACTGAAATCGAAGTTCGGTCGCTTCCTGATGGACTTGCTTGACGGCGTCCAAGGGGGAACGGCCGAGGAACGTCGGTTCGTGCAAGACTCGCTCCGCGAGAACGACGAACTGTTGCACGAGGTACTCGAAGAAGATCTCTCCCAGAAGATCCGCTCGGCGAACAACACGCATGGCCGCCTGCCAAGAAGCGCCCCGGCGCCGCGGCAGCCGCGAAACTTCGTCGAACGCCCTGAACAGTCCGCTTCCGCTCCCAGTCGAGCCGACGAACCGCGACACGAGACGAACATCGATCCCAACGATGCAATCTAGTTCGGCTGCGGGACGAGTTTGAACTGCACGAGCGGTCGGCTCGGCAGCCGTTCGTCTGCTTCCAGCCAGGCGCGATATGTCTCGCCGTCGGCGGCCGTCCATTCCAACATGGTTTGCCGGTCCCGCCACACGAAGCGATAGTCGCGGCGGGCATCTTCCAGGAACGAGGCGAGTCGATCGCGATCGACCCAGGTAAGCAAGCGGCCGTCGACGTCGAGCGTGTTCCACGAGCGTTTGCCGCCGCCCGTCAATTCGCGCCGTAGCCAGTCGACGGTAACGTGGGGTTCGCTCCGACTATAGAATCTCTTCGTGTCGTCCCAGGCCAGCCGCTGGTCGGCTAGCACGTTGGCGTCGGCCGGGCCGAACTTCAGCGCCAGTTTCAATAGCTGCGCCATTTCCATTTGACGCTGTCGCGGCAGCGTATCGTACGAAGCGGCTAAACGAGACACGACCGGCAACCCGTGCGAAGCATCCGCCGGCCAGTCGCCATAGTCGACCGTGTTGTTCAAGGTGCGAAACAGTGGCAGAAAATCGTCGTCCGCCAGTCGGGGCGGTTCCACGCTGCGGAATGCAAACCGTCCCACGGGAACTTGCCGAAACGTAGGTGCTTGCTCACGAGACGCAATTGTCAACAGATCGAACAACCGCCCCGCACCGGCACCGTCGTTGGCATTAAGCAAGTACGGCATCCACCCAGCGACGGGCTGCTCGAAGTCGGCCTTGCGGCGGTCGGCTTGAGGCTGCCGCGCCTCGAACCAATCGATCGGCGCCGCCGGCTGGGCGATGTAGTCGGCTAGGCCGTCGGCGGCCCAATGTGGGATCCGCTCGGCCAGTCCGGATGCCTCGAGTTGCTTCTTGGCGCCGATTGTCCGCAATCCTCGGCGGCTCGATTCCGCTTGCGTGTCGAGCAACTCGATCGGCAGCACGACTTCACCCTGTTCTTCAATCGTGTCCGCTTCGGCGCGGAACCTTCGTCCCGGATTGCTCGACCGCTGCGACTGGGGCCGCACCGGAATCAATCCGGTCGGTTCCGCCCTCGCCGTTTCGGTCCGCCAGTTGGCCGAGAATCGTTCGGCGTCGTGGAAGCCTTGCTCCAACTCCGCCAGCAGGGCCGCCGCTCGGGTTCCGCTGGTCGGATCGAGTACCACGAATTTCTCGCCCTGCGCTTCCCAGCCGAACGCGCTGCGGCGCACGCCCGGCTGACTGCGGCCGCGCTGGGCCAGGCTCGATTCGCAGCAAAGTGCTAGCAACAGGCTGCCGAAGACGCACAACCGCACGACTCGAAGGTCTCGAAGGAACCAATATCGATAATTTGACATTTCCATTCTCGGCTTAGCGGCGGCGCAGATAGTTTAACACTATCTCTCTTATTCGGGTCGCGGACGCAGTCGACTTCTTAGAACATTGAAAACAACCAGCAAATGCGGCAGGTTCCGGACATTCGTTAAATTTGGTTCAACCGTCGCGACTGGCTGGTCCGATGGATAGGAGGGAATACCTATTTCAGTTCGTGGAATTCGGAGTTGTTTCCGATTTCGGATTTCGCCCGGGGGGGAATTTATAT
>JBGTJT010000552.1:0-4030 GCA_041744995.1 Pirellulales bacterium
GTCGATCGCCAGGATGTCGGACGACTGGCGGACGGCGATCCCCAGCGGTGGAATCAAATGCGCTCCGGTCGGCACCTCGGCGCCCGCCATCATCCGGTCGAGCATCTCCGCCGCCTCGTAGCCGGTGCGGTGCGCGTTGGGGATGACGCTCGACAGCGGCGGGTCGGAAAGGTCGCAGATCAGTTCGTCGTCGTCGACGCCGATCACGGCGACTTCGTAAGGCACCGCGATCCCGGCCGCCCGGCAAGCCTCCAGCACCTCGCGTCCGCGGATGTCGTAACATGCCATCACGCCCAGCGGCTTGGGCAGTTCGCGAAGCCAGTCGACCAGCCGCCGTTGCTCGACTTGCCAGTCGCCGCGGCGGACCTTGGTCTCGTGCAGGAACAGCTCGCGGCCCGCTTGCTCCACGTATTCTCGGAAATACTCTCGGCGGTGATTCGACCAGGTAAAGCGGCGGTCGCCGCAGTAGGCCAAATGCTTGAAGCCCCGCCCCAATAGGTGTTCGGCCGCGGCGCGGGCAATCTCTCGATCGTCGGTTTCCACATAGGGAAACGACGGTACGTGCCGCGCGGCGCTTAAGTCGATGGTGGGCAAGTTCCGTTCAACGAGCACCTGGGCGATCTGCTCGGTTTCGATTCGGGCGATAACGCCGTCGCCGTGCCAGTGGTTGAGCCAGGTCGGCGCAGACTGCCCGCGGCTTTGCTCGTTCATGTAGATCGACCAGCCGCCGTGCGCCCGCACGTAACCACGAATACCGTGCAACAGCCCCCGCGCATAGGAGTTGGAGGTCTCGATCAGCAGCGCCACGGAGTAGCGAGTCTTCATGCGCGGGCCACGGGCTAGTGCTTTGACAACTACCGTAGGATGGGACCATTGTCCCAGGGCTTTAAGGGTCGCAAAAAATTGAATGTATCTAGGATTTTGAACAGGAGGGAACAGAGAAAACAAAGAAAAGGACTCTCAGTTGTCTCCTTTTCCCTCAGTTTGCTCAAACAAAGTGATCATCGTTACGTCCGAAGCCGGATGCCGGTATAGCGTGTTTCATGAATCTTGTTCCGGGTTGGTTCGTCGTGTCAGCTTGCATCAACGGCTGGCGCGAACCTGACAGGCATTCCTTTTACAATCTTAATCGACTCTTCAGGCAACAGAGCGGGGCAGAGTCAACAGAGCATGTACCTCTCCGTTTTCTTCGTTTCCTCCTGTTCCAACGGCCCTGGTAAACCCTTAAAGCGCTGGGACCATCTCGCATCCATTCACGATGGCCGCGGGCTAGGCCAGTGTGAATTCAGGTAATGGAATAATCTTTCCACCTTGCATGGCCGATTCGTGCGCCAGGATGCCGACACAGGTCCAGTTGGCGCTGGTCACCGCGTTGGGCCAGGGGTCGCGGTCTTCTTGCAGCGCGGTGACGAACTCATGCACCAGGTGCGGGTGCGAGCCGCCGTGGCCGCCCCCTTGGATGAACGACAGGTGTTCCTCGTCCTGGATTTCCGCCGGTTGGGTGAACCGTTGAATCGGTTCCGGCAGCAGGTGGGCGAAGTCGGGCACGGTGATCTTCTCGGGTATTTGCGGTTCCGGCTTCTTGGCGGTGTGCAGCACATGCGGCTCGTTTTCCACCAGGGTCCACTCAAAGCTCTTCTTAGTGCCGTACACGTCGAAGCTTTCACGATACTGCCGCGCCACGTCATACAAAAACCGCCAGATATGCGCCGTGACGTCGCTGTCCTTGAGCTTGATGTGGCACGTCTCGACCGCGAACCGATTGCCCGACTTCTCGGCGATGTCGTCCCGCACCGCGCCCGAGCCGAAGCAGCTTACATACTCGGCCACGCTGCGGGTCAGTCCCAGGCAGGGGCTAACGACGTGGGTCGCGTAATGCATGGGAATCATCTTTTCCCAATAGCTCGGCCAGCCGTCCATGTCCTGCGGATGCGAGGCGGCCAGGTACTGGATTTTTCCCAGTTCGCCTTGCTCGTACATCTGCTGCAAAAACAGAAACTCGCGACTGTAGACGACCGTTTCGGCCATCATGTACTTCAGCCCGGTCGCTTGTACTTTATCCACGATCTTGCGGCAATCTTCCACCGTGGTCGCCATCGGCACCGTACACATCACGTGCTTGCCGGCATCGAGCGCCGCCAGCGACATCCAGGCATGATCGGGAATGGGGCTGTTGATGTGAACGAAGTCGACGTCGTCGTCGGCCAGCACCTGCTCGAACGTCGTGTACCGCCGCTCGATGCCGAACCGATCGCCGACCTGATTCAAGTCCTGTTCGTTGCGGCGGCAGATCGCCGTCACCTCGGCGGCCGGATGCGCTTGATAAATCGGAATGAATTCCGCGCCGAATCCGAGTCCGACCATCGCCACCTTGGCTGGTGATTTCATCGAGACGTCCCTCAGTGTACTGTGCTTTAGTGAAGGCAAGTGCCGCGTCAAATCTAACTATTGGGTGCCATGCCCACGCGGAGTTTACGGAGCATGGGCATGTGAAGTGCTAGGGCGGTATGCCTCAATGTGACCGATCGAGCCGCCGCCGTCTATGCGATAAATCGCATATTTCTTGAGTTTTATCACACTGCCTCAACCTCCGCTCGCCATTGACTCAAACTGAACGTCGCCGCGATCGCCGGCAGTCGTTGCGGCGGCAATCGAGCACAATGGTAGATGATCCCTTCCCAGGTGTTGGCATCGATGGCGACTCGACCGCGCCCGACAATGCGCGGGTGCCCCGTCAACAGCCGTTCATCCTCATGGGAAAAATGGCTTTCAATCAGGCCGCCGCGCTGTCGACCGCTGAGCGCGGTCTGTTTCCGGACAATGAGTTGTTCGCCTGTGTCGATCCAAATACCGATTTCTGCCAACGGCATGTTCCAGCGCCTCGCGCACGGATTGGTTGCAGCTACCTCCGTGCCCAATGGCTGGTCGCAAGTGGTCCGGCGTGCCGGCCGTCGCGAGATCCAGTCGCCTCCGTTGGAGAGGACTACGCCGGATGTTCTGGGAAGTTTCAGCGATTGGGAGAAGTTTTCCGCGCAGCAGTGCCGTCCGTCGGCCAACCCACGCCAAAGCCCGCAGGACACACTTGGCAGGCTTAATCTGTTGCAAGTCTCCAGCCAACGTCGCATCGCTCAAGCTGCCATTGACAACCGGACGACCCGGGATACGATTGATCATCGTCGATAGGCGATGAAAGGTGCCGGGGATGAAGACCAGGAAATGCTTAACCAAATCGGAGCAGCGAACGCGGCCGGTGCCCAAGAGCGACCGGGCGGATGCCCGGTTGGCCTGGGCCGTGGCGAATCCTGCCCGAGCCCGTATCGAGGAACGTTGAACGTCGCCGGCCTTTTTTTGCAGGAATCTATCGTTTATCGACGATAAACGCTATAGTGTACTAGGTATCCATGTTAACAAAGGAGTATGTGATGAAAACTTTGGAAATCTTTGATCGACCGATGTGTTGTGCGACGGGCGTGTGCGGACCGCAAATCGACCCAGTATTGCCACGGTTCGCGGCGGACTTGCAGTGGTTGGCGTCACTGGGCGTACGTGTCGAGAGGTATAACCTCAGCCAGCAACCGGGAGCGTTTGCGGACAACGCCGTCGTCCGCGAGGCCGTCGCCGCCGCCGGCACGGTCTGCCTCCCCCTGATTGCCGTCGACGGCCAGATTGTGAGTCGCGCCGAGTATCCAACCCGCGAGGCGTTGGCCCAGTGGACAGGTGTCGCCGCACGTTCGTCGGCCGGCACTCCGCAGGGCTTGCCGATCGCCGATTCATCCTGTTGTGGTGGTCAGCCTTGTTAACAAACCCACCGCGACCGGATCGTTCGGCAGCGGTTTGGGTTGCATTGCAAATGGATGCCAGCCCACTCTTTCATAGCGAATGAAAACGAAAGGCAATACCATGCTGTTTCTCGAACAGCCAACACGAAATCTGTTCTTTACGGGTAAGGGAGGCGTTGGCAAAACGTCGCTGGCTTGCGCGACGGCGGTCGCGCTGGCCGATCGCGGCTTGCGCGTGCTACTTGTCAGCA
>JBGTJT010000553.1:0-3560 GCA_041744995.1 Pirellulales bacterium
GCCACAGGCGGGGCCTGCTCATCGGCATCTACTTGGGCGCCCAAGCCGAGAGCGATCAGCAGAGCGAAGCAGCGGCCAGCCATGATCTACCATCCATAGGTTGCTTGCAGCGCTTGGGCGACCGTGCGATTGAGCGCCGACAGCTCGACCGGCTTGGCCATCACCGAAAAGATGTTGGCCGCCTTGGCCTGGCGGCGGATCTCGTCGTCGAGTTTGGCGCTCATTAAAATGCAGGGGAGCTGCGACTTGAATTGCCGCACCAACTCCAGCGTCTCCAGACCAGTGAACCGCGGCATGTGCATGTCGAGCAGCAGCAGGTGGACGTCGCGGTGCCGGACGATCTCCAGCGCTTCGGCGCCGTCGCCGGCCAGCAGCATATCGTAGCCGCGCGGCTCCAGCGCGAACCGCAACGTTTCGCGAAACGAATCGTCGTCGTCGGTGATCAGGATGGAAGGACGCAGAACCATGCGTTTGACTGCCGAAGGAGGCGGCACATGCGGAAGAGCCGGTTTTGTAATGGACAAAGCATCATAAAGCAACTTCAATACCAACTACGCAACCAAACCGACTCGTGTGCGGATGCATTGCGTAACTGCCTATTTTAACTTAGCTTAGATTCATCTCAGCAATGCCAAATCCGAACGATCGCATCTGCCACACTACGCGATCCGGCAGCACGCGGCAGCACCCGGCCGCTTCAACTGCCTTTATGGCAGTGAGTTGCACCTTTCGCGAAGTTGTTTGCTCCCTATACTTAACGGTTGTCCAACTCATGCTTCCGCGGCTCTCTCTGTAGGATTCTGCCGGTGTCCCACGCGTCGAAAGATAGCTTTCTCGTTCGCAACGAATTCCTCATTCGCCGGCTGCACTCCCTCTCCGGGCTAATTCCGGTTGGGGCCTATATGGTCGTCCACTTGCTGACTAACGCCACCGTCATCAACGGGCCGGCGGCCTTTCAGAAGAACGTCTACACGATTCATTCGCTCGGCAAGCTGCTGCCGGTCGTGGAGTGGGGGTTCATCTTCCTGCCGATCATTTTTCACGCGGTCATCGGCTTCGTGATTATCGGTGGCGGCCTGCAAAATACCGGCAATTATCCGTTGCGCAACAATATTCGCTACATGTTGCAGCGGGTGACCGGCGGCATCGCCTTTCTGTTCATCTTTTGGCACGTGTTCCACATGCACGGCTGGTTTCATACCGCCTGGTGGACCGAAAACGTCGCCAAGCCGTTTGGCGGCCACATGTTCTCGCCATTTAACGCGGCGTCGACGGCCGGCGTGGCGCTGCAGCCGACCATCGTGGTGGTGCTGTATACGATTGGCATCCTGGCCAGCGTCTACCACCTGGCCAACGGAATTTGGACGATGGGCATCACCTGGGGCGTGTGGATCAGCCCCGCCGCACAGCGCCGCGCGTCGGTCGCCTGCTTGATTTTTGGTTTGGCCCTGGCGGCGGTCGGCCTGACCGCGCTGGGCGGCATGAGAGACTACGGACACGGCGAGCAGCTTCAGGAAGCGATCGCCACGGAAGACGCCATGTTCGAGCAAAAACTGTCCGCCCAGGAGGTCACCGCGGAAAGTGAAAAACGGCTCTCGCCGGAAGGGCGCGCCAAGCTGCTGCAAGGCGGAAACGCAGCGAATACAAACGCAGCGGAGACGAGCAGCGACGGGGCGGCGCAACAGGCCGCAGACGCCGCCCAACCGAGTTCACCGTAACAGCGCCCCCATTCGGCGGTCGACGCACGGTTTGCCGGCGCATACCATTCTTGAGAAGAATCAGTAAACTCCAGCAAGGCAAGCACATCTGATGGCAAAGCAACGAGTCGTCGTGGTCGGCGGCGGATTGGCCGGCTTGGCCGCCACCATGAAACTGGCTGAAATCGGCATCGAGGTTGACCTGATCAGCCTCACCCCGGTCAAGCGGTCGCACAGCGTCTGCGCCCAAGGGGGCATCAACAGCGTCAACGACATGACGCGGCAGGAGGGGGACGACGAGTGGAAACACTTCGACGACACCGTCTACGGCGGCGCCTTCCTGAACCATCAGCCACCGGTCAAGGAGATGGTCTATTGGGCGCCTAAGATCATCAACCTGATGGATCGGCTGGGCGTGCCCTTCAATCGCACGCCCGAAGGGTTTCGCGATCAGCGCCGCTTCGGCGGCACGCTCTACAAGCGGACCGCATTCGCCGGCGCCACCACCGGGCAGCAGTTGCTCTACGCCTTGGACGAGCAGGTCCGCCGGCGGCAAGGGGACGGCTCGATCAAGAAGTATGAGTTCTGGGACTTTCTCGGTCCGATGGTCGACGCCAACGGCGTCTGCCGCGGCGCGGTCGCCCAGGATTTGTTCAGCATGGAGATTCGCACCTTTCCGGCCGACGTGCTGATCGTCGCCTCCGGCGGGCCGGGGCTGATCTACGGCCGCTCGACCATGTCGGTCGCCTGCAACGGCAGCGCGGCAAGCCGCTGCTTTCAAGCCGGCGCGAAGTATGCCAATGGCGAGTTCATCCAGGTTCATCCCACCGCCGTGCCCGGCGCCGATAAGTTGCGGCTGATGAGCGAGAGCGCCCGCGGCGAGGGAGGCCGCGTGTGGGTGCCGCGCAAGCCGCAAGACGAACGCGCCCCGGGCGACATACCGGAGAGCGAACGCTACTACTTCCTCGAAGAACGCTATCCCGAGTACGGCAACCTGGTGCCGCGCGACATCGCCACTCGCGAAATCTTCAACGTCTGCACCAAGGAGGGGCTAAGCGTCGACAGCGAACGGCTGTGCGTGTATCTCGATCTGACCCACCTGCCGCGGGCGATTCTCGACAAGAAGCTCGGCGGCATCCTGGAGATTTATGAAAAGTTCCAAGGCGTCGATCCTCGCGACGTGCCGATGAAGATCTTCCCCGCCGTTCATTACTCGATGGGCGGTCTGTGGGCCGATTACCAGCGAACCGCCGACGGTGGCCTGGAACCGGGCGATCCGCGCAACCACCAGACGAGCATTCCCGGGCTGTACGCCATCGGCGAGTGCGACTACCAGTACCACGGCGCCAACCGACTGGGGGCCAACTCGCTGCTCAGTTGCATTTTCACCGGGCTGTTCGTGGCGCCGTGCGCGGAGACGTACATGAAGAACATCGCCGGCAAGTCGGCCGCCGATCAGCCCGCCGGCTTCTACCAGGGCGAGCATGACAAGCATCAGCAGCGGTACAACACGATGCTCAAGCGCAGCGGCGGCAAGGAGAATCCCTACCTGCTGCATCAGCGGCTGGGCGACGTGATGACCAAGAACGCCACGGTGGTCCGCGACAACGACGACCTCCGCTCCGCCTACGATCAGGTGTGCGAATTTCAGCAGCGCGCGAGCGACTGCTCGCTGTCGGATACCGGCAACTGGACGAACCAAAACGTCGTGTTCACGCGGGCCTTGGAAGATATGTTCCCGTTGGCCAAGGTGACCGTGCAGGGCGCGTTGCGGCGGGACGAGTGCCGCGGCGCGCACTTCAAGCCGACCTTTGCCATGCCGGGCCTCGACGCGGACGATCCGGGCGAGCAACGGCGGCAGGC
>JBGTJT010000554.1:0-5613 GCA_041744995.1 Pirellulales bacterium
GATGCGATGCACGTAGCTTTCCGCCTCGCGGGGCATCTCGAAGTTCACCACCAGCGAGATGCCGTCGACGTCGATGCCGCGGGCCGCCACATCAGTGGCAACCAGCACTTGCACGTGGCCGCGGCGGACTTCCTCCAGCGCCCGCTGCCGCGCCGCCTGCGACTTATTGCCGTGGATCGCCGTCGCCTTGAAGCCTTCGCGAGCGAGTTGCTCGGCCACGCGATTGGCCCCCCGCTTGGTCTTGGTGAACACCAAGGTCTGGCCGGCGTCGTCGCGGAGCAGCTTCTCCAGCAGCGCCTTCTTGCCGTGCGGTTCGACGAAGATCACCCGCTGTTCGATCAACGTGACGCTCGACGACTTCGGCACCACGTCGATACGCGCCGGGTTGTGCAGTAATTGCTGCGCGAGTTGCGCGACCTTCGGCGCGATGGTGGCCGAGAAGAACAGCGACTGACGCTGTTTCGGCAAGGCGGCGATGATTCGCTTCAGGTCGGGCAGGAAACCCATGTCGAGCATGCGGTCCGCCTCGTCGAGCACGAACACCTCCAGCTCGTCCAGCCGCACATGTCCCTGATTCATCAAGTCCAGCAATCGGCCGGGCGTGGCCACCAGCACGTCGGAACCGCGTTCCAAGTTGCGGACCTGGCTCACCTGGCTCACACCGCCAAAGGCCAGCGAATGCTTCACCCGCACGTGCCTGCCGTAAGTGCCGAAACTCTCGGCGATTTGCACGGCCAACTCGCGAGTCGGTGCCAGCACCAGCGCGCGGGGGGCGTTGCGGATCGGCTTCCGCTGTTGGGAACCGAGCCGGTTAAGAATGGGCAACGCGAAGGCGGCCGTCTTGCCGGTGCCGGTCTGGGCGGTTCCCAGCACGTCGCGGCCGGCCAGCGCGTGGGGAATGGTTTGGGCCTGCACCTCGGTCGGTATTGTGTACTTCTCGTCGGCCAAGGCGCGTTGCAGTGGTTCAATCAGATTCAGTTCGCTAAAGCTCTTCAAGGATCTTCCTTCGCAGGTTTCGGTGGGGCCGCCAGTCGTGGACCTCCACGGGTCGACATTCCGACATCGCGGCCGTAGCGCTCGCCGGGGGGGCGGGCGCGGCGCCGTTCGGGACATCCGAACGGACATTGTTGTTTCATAGACGTCGCCCATCGAAATAGACGCAGCCCTCTGAGAACGCGAACCGACGACATGCGAGACAGTCGGACGATTCAGTGCGTCTGGCAGAACGCGGGCAGCTTTCCAGAGCGGTTATCGAACCGATGGTTGGCAGCGGACATTTCGGCAAATAACCGAAATCGTGGACGATAAGAAGCCGCTGTCAGGCGATAACTCAGCGTCGACTTGCCAAAAGGGGGACGGCCGTAAGGCGGCCACACCCTCTCGCAAACACCTGATGCTTGCGACGGCATGCAGCCGCCGCGAATCTCAGAACTGACGTAAGTATAGTCGCCTCAGCGGCTAGATGCAATCGCACACTAGGCGGAATTGACGTCCCAGGCCGCTTCCGCCATTCCCGTATCCCGCATGACCCGGTTGACCGTTGCCGATCCGTCGGCTGGCCGGGACCGCCGGAAACGATTGCCCCCGCCCTGCTTGTCGGATAAGCTTGGGGGCGGTCACCCTCTCACAGACCTATTCCGGCGTGGCCTCGAGAAGAATTGCCGCCGCATGAAACCAATCCTCGCTCTCCGCCATGTGCCGCACGAAGGACTCGGCCTGCTCGAGTCCCTGTTTCGCGACCATGGCTTGGTCTATAGCTACGTCGACCTGTGGGAAAACGAGACACTCCGCTTTCGACCCGATCAATTGGCCGGCCTGATTGTGCTGGGCGGTCACATGAACGTCGACGAAACCGAGCGGTTTCCCTTCCTGGCCCACGAACTCGACTGGATCCGTCAGGGCCTCGAAGTGGACCTGCCGATCCTGGGGTTATGCCTCGGATCGCAACTGCTAGCCAAGGCGCTGGGCGCGGCGGTCCGCCCCAACCGCTGCAAGGAGATCGGCTGGTATTCCATTGAACCGACGCCGGAGGCCGCGAGCGATCCGCTGTTCGGCGGGCTGGCGACAGGGTCCACGGTATTCCAGTGGCATGGAGATACCTACGATCTGCCGGCCGGCGGGGTGCAGCTTGCCCGCAGCGAGCTGTGCGAGCAGCAGGCGTTCCGTCACGGCGAAACGGCCTGGGGCGTGCAGTTTCACCTGGAAGTCACCGAAGAGATGATTTGCCAATGGCTCGACGCCGAAGAGGCCCAGGCCGAACTGGCAAGCGTGCCGGAGATCGACGCCGAGGCGATCCGCCGCCGCACGGCGGGGGAAATCGACCGCCTGCACCAGCTCGCCAACCGGGTGCTTGGTCCATTCGCTGAACTTTGCCGTGCGCGCAGCATGACGTAAACTTGGGAAAGCGGAAACGCAGGGGTCAGGTTTCAGGGGTCAGGGGTCAGGGGTCAGGTTTAAGCGAACGACTTGCCATGCAAATCACCATTACTGCCGTGGGGCCGGACAATCGCGGCTTGGCCGATCCGATCATTCACTATGTGACCGGCGAAGGGGCCAACATCGCCGAGATCCAGATGTACGATCGCGACGAAGCGAGTCTGTTCGCGATGTTCCTGCGGATTCACATGCCGGCCGAGAAGCTGCCCGCGTTGCAGCAAGCGATGCGGCAGATCGGCGAGCTGAAAAAGCTTGGCATTCGTGTCTGGTCCGCCGAAGCGCGGCGCGGCAAACCACGACTGGCCATCTGCACGACCTACCGCCCCGAACCGGCCCTGGCCGTGCTGCGTGCGATTCGCGACGGCAACATTCGGGCGGAGGCGACCGTCATGATCGGCAATCGCCCCAACTGCCGCGCCCTGGCGGAGCAGTTCGACATACCGTGGGAGTCGATCGACGTCGGCGGCGGCGAGCCGGATAACGAACGGCTGGTGGCGCTGCTCGATCAATACGAAGTCGACTACGTCGCCCTGGCCCGGTACATGCGGGTGCTACCGCCGGAAGTGTGCTGGAAGTATGCCGGCGGGCGGATCGTGAATTTGCATCACGGGCTGTTGCCCAGCTTCCCCGGCATGCGGCCGTATCACGCGGCCTATGCCAGCCACATGCTGACCTACGGGGCGACCTGCCACTTCATCGTTCCGGAACTCGACGCCGGCAATCAGATCGTTTATCAAAGCACCTACACGGTGCCGCCGGGCGCCAAGATCGAAGAGGTGATTCGACTCGGCCAGGAAGACAATGAACCGCACTGCCTGGTCGAAGGCCTCCGCCGAGTCACCGCCGGCGAAGTGCAATTGCACTTCCATCGCGTAGTGGCGATGAAATAGAGTGGCCGGGGCTTCTAGCCCCGGCGAGAAAGAGACCTAACCACTCTCGACTCAACGGCTGGAGCGAGTTGGCACATCAGCACTGGCAGCCCTCCGGGACTGCCAGTGGCACACGCAGGAGGGCAAGGCAAGGGCAACGCCGACTGTGCCACCCCGCGGCCGATTCGGCTCGGGGTGCGATGGGCGACTTCGGGCTGTTGTCGAACGGTCAACCGATGCAACGGCCGTTGCGCGTCGTTGTGGTTGAGGGTCTTCCGATGGGGTACGTTCCGACGAAAGGTCGGCACCGCCGGGCAAGCCGGCAGTGGCGCCCGGGGCGGTGCTGCACGAGACCCCCATATTGGGATTAGTGCATCGGTCGTATTGCCTGAAATTTCTGTTTATTGCCGGTTCAGCAAAAAAAACCACCAAGAATCGGCGATGCCCGGCGAATACGCAACGACCGGCGAATGCGCGAAACGGGGAGTTGCGTCCCGCGAGTGTCGGGGAGCAAGCATTCCGAATTCCTTCACCACACAGCAGCCAGCCCGGAAACCGCCATGCCTACCCAGTTCATGAAAAACGCGCGCCATTCGCGATCCCTCCAGGATACGCTAAAGAACACGCTCCAGCTTCTGAGGCACTCGTTTACGATCGTCGGCAAGAACACGGGCATCGCGAAGCCCACGATCCGCCTTGCGTTTCTGTCCGTGGTGATGAACACCTTGTTCTTCCTGGCCCTGGGCTGCTTTTTCTCGGGCGGCGCCATCGCGGTTGGGATGGGCGTGATCTGCCTGCTCGTCCTCATCATCCTGGTGCCGTTGCGTTTTTTCATCCGCACGTTCCTCAAAGCCATCCAGAGTTGGATGACGTACAAGACCATCACCGGCAGCCCGGTGGTCTACGAGCACGCGCGGCGGCACACCCGACAGCGGACCTCCGGCCTGATGTTCATCGGATTCGTGGACATGATGGTCGCCTACATCACGCAGCAGAAGAGCAGGCAGCAGGGCATCCTCGGCGTGATCTCCGACGTCCTGCTGAGTGCGTTCCGCGAGGTGTGGGATCTGCTGAACCATTACATGATCCCCGCGGTGGTGGTGGAGGGCAAGCCGCTCAAGCAATGCCTGCCCGACATCAAAGCGATCCGCTCCAACGTCCCCGCCACGCTGGTCGGCGTGTTCGGCATCGATTTCGCCGGCGAAACGCTGCGCAGGGCGCTGCTGCTTCCCTATCTGCTGGTCCTGGCGGTCGGCGTGGGCCTCGGATACCTGTTGGGATTTGTCTTTCCCGAAGCGAGCTGGACCATCGGGGGGATCACGATCTGCTGGATTCCACCGCTGCTTTTGCTCTACGTGAACTTCCTCGTCGGCGGCATCCTCCATGCGTGCGTGGAGTCCTTGAAAGCAATTTACTTCACCATCTTCTACACCAGCATCATGCACGCCGATCGCATCCCGGAAGAATATCGCGAACAACTCACGGGCTACCTCCGCACTGGCGCCGAGGAGGCCGGAGCGTCTCCCCCCAACCCCGCCGCGGGATGAACCGGCGGAAGGAAAGCGGAATCGGGTCGGATCGGCGGGGGGGCACTGCTGGACTTTGCCCTTGCCTTGCACTTTTCGGGTGCCACTCTACGCCGTTCACCCTTATTCTTATGCGGCGGTTGCGTGGTTGTTTTTCAGTTGCCGTGCTAGGGTTTGTTGTTGTTTGGTTGCCATTGCTATGTCCGGCGGACCGATTGGCTTTTTCTTTTTCTTGTCATAACGCTCGCGACTTGCTTTCGAGGATTTCCGCTGGTATTCGTCCTTCAGCGCGATTGCCAACAAGCTTTCGATGTCCTCGCCCGGATCGGCCTCGCTCTTGGCTTGTTCCATCGGCAGTCGGAACGCGCGCAGCACACCCGCGATGCTGCGTCGGACGGGAGGGATTCCTTCCACCGCGTGTTGGACCGCCGCGTAAAGTCCTATCGCCCATAAACCGACGATCGACCAATCCAACTCCAACTGCGCGTTGTCGGCGGCCTTGCTCCGCAGTTTGGCTCGTTCAAAGGTTTGCTTCAAGTCTCGGTAATAAATCTCGACTCCCCAGCGAGCGGCGTAGACTTGCATCATGGCAAGGCAGTTAAGCCGCGTTTCTTCCAACACGTTGGTCACCAGATAAACCTCTTCCTTGCCATCGCGAAAGCATTCCAGGCGAAGTAGTAGGCCGGACCAAGCGGCGCAAACAGCGTACCACCAGCCGTCAACAGAGCCGCCGCGCCGTTCCGGCAGAAGCGACAATCCAACGCGATTCTGCCGGAACGGCG
>JBGTJT010000555.1:0-2987 GCA_041744995.1 Pirellulales bacterium
GGCCTCGAGGCCGCCGCCCGTGATGCCCGTTATGCGTTCCTGGAGCAAGTGGCCGAGCGCTATTCGGCGCGCTACGTGGCGACCGGCCATACGCGAGACGACCAGGTCGAGACGATTTTGCATCGCATCGTCCGTGGCACGGGTCTGCGGGGCCTGGCCGGAATGCCGCGGGCGCGGAGCTTGAACGCGTCGGTCACGCTGATTCGTCCGTTGCTGGCCTTCGGCCGCGACGAACTGCGGGCGTATCTGGAGGCGATTCAGCAGACGTACCGTCACGACGCCACCAACGACGAGGCGCGTTTCACCCGCAACCGCCTCCGCAACGAACTACTGCCGCTGCTACGACGGGACTACAACGAACGGGTCGACGAGGCGTTGTGGCGGCTGGGCGAAATGGGCTCAGAGGTCGGCGAACTTGTGGAGCGGCAATTGGCCGATTTAAGACCAACGCTGAGCATCGAGCGTAGTGGAAACAGAGTCACGCTCTCTTGCGATTTGTTGCATCGGCAGGCGCCGTTTTTGGTCCGCGAACTGCTGCGAGCACTGTGGCAGGAGCAAGGCTGGCCGGAGCAAGCGATGGGACGCGCCCAATGGGAGTCGCTTGCCCACCTGGCGTTGAGCACTGCGGCCGGCACGCTGACGCTGCCAGGCGGCGTCCGCGCGCAAAAAAAGGGCGGGCAGCTAGTGCTGGCCCGCCCTTCGAGCGAATAAGCCCAATTACGCTTCGCGTCCACCAATCTCAGGCTTGGCGATCGTCTCGTCGGCGCCGTCGACAGGATGCTCGGCACCGCTAAGTTCAACCGCTTTGTAGCCGCCTTTGCTCTGGAAGTAGAAGAACATAATGATGTAGCAGACAAGCATGAAGGCGGGGAACAGGGCGATTCTTGCCAAGGCGTTGAATTGCCCCGCCGTCTCCGCCATTCGCAAAGCTTTTCTGCCCTCGTCGGTGGTGACAAGGTCGGTGCGTTGCGGATCAATCGCCTGATAAGGAATACCAAACTGGCTCGAATCCTTGAGTACCAACTCGGCGACCTGCGGATCGTTTTGTCGCAATACTCCGCTTGCCGTGTTTTCTTGAATGGCGCCAATCAGGGGAAAGCCAATCACGCCCACGGCGATCATGCCAATGCCGGCGATGGCGTTGAGGGTCAAGGCCCCGCCGCGGGGGCACTGTTCCGCCGTGACGCCCAACATGGTTGGCCAGAAGAACGTCTTGCCAATACCGTACAAGGTGGCTGCGGCAAAGATGACGAACAGCCCTGACGCTCCGGTCAACGACAATGCGAACAATCCGGCAATCGCCAGAATGGAACTAAGGATTAACAAGCCGATGGGCGAGAACCTATGCACGATGGGACCGGCGAAAAACCGCAGTACCATCATAATGGCCGAAGTGTAGATCAGAACCCAGCCGGCGTTATAGCCAGCATTGCGCATCGGCTCTTCCATTAAGCCGCTGATCCAGCCGTCGGTGCCGATTTCGGTCGTCGCCAGCGGCATCATGATAATGATCAAAAAGGCCATCAACGGTCGGCCGGCACTCTGCGTATAGGCGCCAAATCCGATAGTGACCAGCGCGGTAAGCACGCCGACTACACTGTACTTCACCAGATTGACCGAGTCCGCCTCGATATTGAACCATGCTCCCCAAGGCACCACGTCGCCCAGTTGTAGAAAGATCAAGCCGAAACCTACGAACGCCCCGAACGCGCCGAATTCAGAAAGCATTTCTCGATAGGTGACGCCGGCCTGCTGACGTTCGCTCAGCGGGAAACGAGCGTTGATGAGCATTACTAAGAAGATGACTGCGGGAATCGCAATGACCCCTAACACGTAGAGCCAATTGCCTGTTTTGGCAATGTCGGCCATCGCGATGGTGATTATGCCCGCAACTACCAGACCGCCCGGCCAACCGGCGTGCAGAATGTTCAACCACTTGGTTTTCTCCTTGCTGAACATGGTCGCCACAACCGGGTTGATGAACGCTTCGACCGTACCGTTACCCAGGCCGAGAATCACGCTGCCCCAGTAGAGCAGGTGGTATCCCTTCAGTTGGGCCGCCGCCAGCGCTTCGCCCTCGACGCCTTGAATGGCGTTGTATGCCAGTACGGCCATCACCATGTAAATGGCATAGCAAACAAAGGAAAACAGCATGGCAATGCGATAACCAATGCGGTCGATGATCAAACTGAACAAGATAATCGAGATTGCGAACGGCCAAACACCAGCGCCCTTTAGCGCGCCGACCGTTCCTTTCTCAATGGCGAAATCGGTTGGAAACCGCACGTCGCATAAGTACATGCGAGTAAAGAACGCAAAGCTGGTTGTGATCAGGGCAATAAAACAGCCCCAGAAAACAATCTTGTCATTTTTGTCATGCATCGACGGCAGTCTCCGGCTCAGGTGGGAAGGGAAATTTCCGGATGTTGGATTCGCATAGCTTTATGCGAGCGTTCCGGTTTTATATGAGACGATTTGACGGATTCTCAAACTCCGTGGAAAATCTAAGAAATCGAGTATACAGACTTGCTAGCGGAAGTAAACCAAAAGCTGACAATTGGTTCTGACTTTTCATAAAAAACTGCTTGCGCAATATGCGCGAGCATTTAATTCACTGCAACTTGCCTATCCTTCGCAGGTCTCCACTGGGGTTGTTCGTGGCGTCTTGGCCACCACGCCGGCGTCTTCCGGTTAATGCCTTCTGCGGATCGTTCGCCCCGTGGGTTTATCCCCGGCTGTCGGCTCGATTCGTCTTGACCGGATTGACGTAACCTCCTTACTATGCCCGACCTTGCAGAATTACGTTTCCTTTAACGGCCCACCCGCCATGACGCGCCCGCGATCACCAATCTGGCTGCTCGCGCTCGTTCTGGTGGTGGCCGCCGCAAGCCGATTCTCGGTGGCAATATGGTGGCAGGCGCGCCTCCCACAAGACACGATCTTTTTCTTTGGCGACAGTTACAGTTACTGGTCGTTGGCGCGGGCGA
>JBGTJT010000556.1:0-3721 GCA_041744995.1 Pirellulales bacterium
GCTACGGCGGACGCACGCTCCGCGGGCGAGCGGTCACGCTGGCCTACTTGCGGTTAGGCAACCGGGTGGCCAGCGACGTCTCGGTGCTGGCGCTGCCGCCGGAACACGAGGACGTCGGTTGCGTGTTGCGGACCGGTTCGATCTCCAACTTTCTCAGCAAGCCGAACTACGGCAAGGTGCGGCTGGAGTTTGAACGCTAGGCGGCGCGCGAGGAGTCAAATTCTAAGCGCTTTAGATAGACGCCAGCATGAGTTAGCACCCCCTCAATCTGCCCTGAAAGGGCAGACTACATTCGACGCACGCGATTCACTACAACCCGACAACCAACATCTTAAAAGCTGCACCAATTCTCTGAGAGAAAGTGGCTGCACAACAGACGGACGATGGGGCTGATAAAGGCAAGGCCAACTAGCACCGCCGCCCTCATCCGGCCTTCGGCCACCTTCTCCCTGAGGGAGAAGGGTTGCACGTGCAGCCCGCACTCCGCCGGTCCATCGCCCCCCGACAGAACAAGCCATCTACTGGCTCCGTAGTGGAGAGCAGGTTGGAATGCAAGCTCCTGACGTTTTGTAACAGTCGTGTCGACGGCGTAACTCGCGAAACCGGGGCGAAGTTTGACACCACCGTCAATAATCCGACGGAGTTCGTCCGATGAATAGGATTAGGCATTGGTCTTGGAGTCGGCAGTTGTTAGGGTTACCCCCCACTCGTATAATCACGAGGGGAAAGGCATCTATGGCGGAATCATCCTGCTTGACGACGAAGCGAAAGATTCTGTTCGTCGGTAACGCCGACGAACTGACAGAAAGCGTTCGCGCGTTTCTGCGGGACCAGTTTCAGGTGGTCGAGGTGCGGGATCCTCTCAGCGCGCTGACCCATCTGCCCGAGGGGGATTTTAGCGGCCTGTATATCGTGCCCGACCAGTTGGGCGAAGTTGCCGAGTTCACGCAACTTCTGCAAAACGAGCGAATCCTGGAGAACATGCCCGACGGCGTGGCCTTGCTCGACCACGAGAACAACGTGATCTGGGCCAACGGCCAGCTTCGACAGTGGGCGGGCGTCGAGGAAGTAGCCGGCCAAAACTTTTATTCCATCCTGCACGGGCCCGAGATTCTCGGGCCTGATTTTTGTCCGTTCCATACGGCGCTTTCCACAGGCCGGGCCAGCAGCAGCACGCTGCGAGCCGAGGACAGCCGCTACTATCAACTGCACGCCGCGCCGGTGATCGAAGCAGGCCGGAGTGAACCGGATCATCTGATCGTCACCGTTCGCGACGTCACCGCCGAAATGCTGCAACAGCAGAAGCTGGCGGCGATTCACAAGGCGGGCATGGAGCTGGCCGATCTGAAGCCGGAAGAACTGGCGCACATGTCGTTCGACGAGCGGATCGAATTGCTCAAGTCGAACATCCTGCACTACACCAAGGACCTGCTCCATTTCGACGTCGTCGAGATTCGCATGCTCGACGCCAAGACGGGGCGGCTCGAGCAATTGCTGGCCGTCGGCATGGAGCCGGCCGCCTCGGAGCGCGATCTATACGCCGAGCCGCAGAACAACGGCGTGACCGGCTTTGTCGCCGCCACTGGCAAGAGCTACTTGTGCGAGGACACCACCGAAGATCCGCTCTATCTGCCGGGCGCCAAAGACGCCAAAAGCTCGCTCACGGTGCCGCTGATCCTGCACGACGACGTGATCGGCACGTTCAACGTCGAGAGTCCCGAGCCGCGGGCGTTTTACGAAAGCGATTTGCAGTTCCTGGAGATCTTCAGCCGCGACGTGGCCGTGGCGCTCAACACCCTGGAATTGCTCGTCGCCGAAAAGGCCAGCACCGCGGCCGAGAGCGTCGAGGCGATCCACACCGCCGTGGCGTTGCCGATCGACCAGATTCTCAATGAAGCGGTCAACGTGATGGAGCGCTACATCGGCCACGAGCCGGAAGTGGTCGAGCGGCTGGAGAACATCCTCCGCAACGCCCGCGACATCAAGCAAGTGATTCAGAAGGTCGGCCAGAAGATGGCGCCGATCGAGGCGGTGCCGGCACACTTGCAGGCGGAGCAGCGCCCGCTGCTGTACGGCCGCCGCGTGCTGGTGGTCGATGCAGACGACACGGTCCGCTCGGCGGCCCACGCACTGCTGGAGCGCTACGGCTGCGAGGTGGAGACGGCCCACGACGCCCGGGAATGTCTGTCGATGGTTCGCAGTTGCGGCGCGATGGCGGCCTACGACATCACCATCGCCGACATCCGACTCCCCGATCTGCCCGGCCACAAGCTGATGCTCAAGCTCAAGGAGATCGGCGACTGTTCCGAGCTGATCCTAATGACCGGCTTCGGCTACGATCCGGGGCATTCCATCGTCAAGGCGCGGCAAGCGGGCTTGAAGGAAGTGCTCTACAAGCCGTTCCGGCTCGATCAACTGCTCAGCACCGTGGAACGGGTGCTCGCCTCCCGCAGCGGCGAAGCCACGCTCGCCGAAGAAGAAGACGTCCGCCCGGCCGACGATTAGACGACGCTACGACTGCTTTTGCAGTTCGACGCAGATGCCGCCGGCGCGAAGTACTTTGTGCATCTTGGTGAACCATAGTTCCTTGGTGAGATGCAAGCCGACCGAGGCGGCGCCGGCCAGCAGTTCCTCGCGATTGTAGGTGCGGCAGCCCCACATGCGACTAGTCCACGCGCCGCCCAGATTGTCCTCGGTGGCGAACAACAACATGCGTCCGCCCGGCTGCATTACCCGGCATAGTTCGGCCAGTCCGGCATTGGCGTCCGGCAGATGCTCGAGCACGTAGCCGCAGGTCACGCAGTCAAACACTTCGTCCCGAAACGGCAGATGGAGTACGTTGGTCGCCAGCAAGGCCGGCCGGTCAGTCTTGATCCGTTGGCGGGCGCGGCGAAGCATACCGGCCGACAGATCGAAGCCGACGATGTTCGCCGACGGATGGCTGAACTTGAGCAGGTGCCGCATGATCTGCCCTGCTCCACTGCCGACGTCGAGCAACTGCCGCGCATCGCTGACGTCGAAGCGCCGCTCGCGGATCAATCGCTCGCCCAGTTGTTCGTGCCCGCTCAATGCGCTGAACGTCTTGAGCATCGCACCCTTGGGCCCGTCGTAGAGGCTGCGGACCTTGTTGCTGTACTCGTCATAGCTGATCTTGTGGATCATGTCGCGTTCAATCAACCGATTGATCACGTTCCGCTTGCGCCCCGGTTTCGTCTTGCCAGACGGTTTGCGACGTCCTGGTTTACTTCGATCAGTCGGAAATAGATGCTTAATCATGAGTTCGCCGCGCGCCTTCTCATCCGAAATAGGAACAACCTGCTCGACGCCGTGTGGAAGTAGCGTCAAGCAAGTAAGAAATCATTTCAATTTACGAGCCGGCCCATCCCTGTCCGTCCATCCTTCCCCTCCTTGTGCAAAACACGGGCCACTACAAGTAAACCCGTCGATTGTAGATATACCACTCAAACAGCAGGATTACCAGTGCGAGCAACAACAGCGGCTTCCACGCTTGGTGCCTGACAAACTGCCATTCGGGGCTTTGCCGCACCGTAACGGCGGTATCGCCGACCAGAACCGACTCGCCCGGCGCGGGAGCGATGTCGCTCTCCGCCGGATCAAACAGGTTGACGGCGAACCGCTGCGTCAGCCTGTCCTGCTCGAATACCTGATACACGCCCAATTGATCGGTGGCGGTAATCGAAAATTCATTTTCTCGCGAGGC
>JBGTJT010000557.1:0-4607 GCA_041744995.1 Pirellulales bacterium
AATACGGCTCGCTTTCGTACCGTCGCTCACATTACCACCGCGGTTGCAAGCGAATTCATAGAGTGAGATCGACATATCAGGGGATCCTTTCCGGAGAAGTGGGAGAAGTAAAAGAGCGATACCGAGGGAATATGCTTTTCAATATCTTATGACCCGCCGATGTGGACCGCAATAACCTCGCACAGATGTGGGAGCGAGGTGAACCGAAGCGCGACATAAGCGTCACTGTGCCGGGTCTTCGCAAGTGTCAAGCCCCTCGCGCAGAGTTTCACCCTTGGGCTCACCCGCAGTTCCGCAGCTCCATCACCTTTGGCTGCCCGTCCACCTCGAAACCTATCAGACGATTCCATGCAGGCCCTCGAATATGACCTTTAACGTTACCCTCCCAATCGATTGCTGCGTGACCTCTTGCGTTTTGTGCCAGACAGTTTTGGTGACTACTTCGGCCTCGACTACTGTGAACTGGATCTTTACTTCGTAGGTATTCTCGCCGCGGTAGACATTCCAGGCGTTGCCGAAGTAGGTGGACAGGCCGAAATCGTCGGGAACATCGGCCAGGGCGTCGAGTGGGCGGTCGGAACGGAATCTGCGAATGCGGTAGGATGGGGGTGGTTCTCGACGCCAGGGCGGGCGATTTGGCTTTCTTTTTCGCCATAGCGACTTCGCCGCTGGATCAATCGCCATTCCGTAGCTTTCGGCCCTGACAGCTTGCGGGACAAATCGTAGAATCGAAGGGCTGTCGCAGTTCGCTGCGAATGGTGACCCACTACTGTCAGCGGGCATTCGTATTCTTGGTGTATGGTCCTGGCGGGCGTCTTGTACTGCGGCACATGGGATCTCGCGCATGGATTGACTGAGAAAGCACTTACGGCGAGGGCCGGTACGAATGAGCGCGTTTCGATTCTGCAAAGATCGGCAAATCCGGTGGGCAAGATCGCGGGATTTGGATCTTATCGGCAGTGCGGGCAACCGCAGGGAGTTGGCGTACACCACGAGCATGGACGCCAATTTGTTTGAGCCGCTTTCACCCGCTGCGCGTGGCGAGCTTGAGCAAGGGGACGGCGACGAGTTGGCTGTGAAAAATGGCTGCCCCTGCAAGATGCAGGCGGTCCATTCCTCGGCGGCCTTGAGCTGCAACCTGTTTCATTACTGGCGCAGCCAAACCAACCGGAAACCGCTGCTGGACGCGCTGGGCATGTTTGGCGACCAATGTGCAGCGATCGAATTCGAGGCGAAACGGCCGATTATGGATAATCCAGACCGGAACGTTTTCAAGGTGGACCCCAACCTGGATGTCGTGCTCCATTTGCCTGCGGGCGGTTCGCTTGGCGAAATCGCCGTCGAATGCAAGTTCACCGAGCTATATCGTCCATCGAAGCCGAGCGACAAAGGGCTGAAACGACCCTACTTGACGAGCGAGCACTTGTGGGACGGCCTTGCGAATTGCCAACAACTGGCGCATCACTTGAGCCCCGCCGACAACCATTTTGTTCACCTTCACGCGGCCCAATTGCTCAAGCACATCCTGGGCTTGAAGCACCGAAACGGAGTCGCGGGCTTCGCCCTGCTGTATCTCTGGTACGACGTGCCCGACAGTAGCGAGGCTTGCCGGCATCGGGATGAGCTTACCGAATTCAGCGAAATAGTGCGGGGCGACGGGGTGGCGTTTGTGGCGATGACGTATCAGGAGGTAATCACGCGCTTCGCCGAACATTATGCCGGTCATGAGCAGTACTTCGATTACCTCGTTGGTCGCTATCTTGAAAATGAACTTAACCGGAAGGTGCAGGCATGATTCAATGGATTCTTCAAGGCGAACTCGCTAAATCCTCTCGGCCGGGATATGGCGGCGAGCGAGGAGCGCCGGTTCCCAACGCTGTCGTGGACGCCTGGATTCAAGATGCCAAAGCGGCGGGCATAAAATCGATCATCTGCCTGCTGAACGAGGACCAATTACCAATGTATTTGTCCTTGCCTCAAGAGTTGCCCGACTACTATGTTGCTGCTGGTTTCGAGGTTGCGCATGTGCCTGTTACCGACCACCAGCACCCGCCGATGACGGACAAGGATCTCGAACGCGTCTGGGGTGCCTACCAAGCTTTGCCAAAGCCCATCTTGGTGCATTGCAGTGCCGGAGTGGACCGAACCGGGGCGGCGATCCGCTACATTCACAACAGGCTGGCCGCGGCGCCGCCTAACTGAGTGAATGGCGCCAATACTTCGACGGTTGGAGGGGCGGACTTGAGCGGCATTTAGGGCGGATGTAGGAACTGTACCACGGCCGCCGTGTCACGCCCTTCGCTCAGTTGGCCTGGCCCGACAAGAACTATATTGGCGGTGCTTCACAACTGGCAGCTCGTGCGTCGGGATCAATCGCCGCCAGGGGCAGTACGCCACGTAGCGGCGCACTGAGGCTATCAACGTCCCGAGAAACGTCGCATGTCTCCCAAACGCCATCTGAGGTGAAGCACTCGACTTCTCCCAAGGCGAGATGAATCACGACACCGATCCATCTGATGCGTGGAAAGCGAGTGGCGTGGTCCTGCAATGCCCGTCGAAACACGTCGATGGTCTTGTCTTTTGCCTTGACACCCCCCAATGATCTACGTCCTACGTTGGCACTGCGCATCACGCTTATGCTGTAGCCGTGCCGGCATTCATGCAGCTTGTCGGCGTCTTTGGAAAGATGTGCGGACATTCCATGCCAGCCGGTCTTCTCCGTACCGAATTCAATGCCGACGATTGGGACTGCGTACTTTCTGTCTTCCACCTGAAACTGCAACGGCTCTGAAATGCGGCGAATGTCGTCCGGATCGAGGATCGCAAGATCGATGCGCCTCTGTCCGCCACGACCGTACTCCATTTGCAGGGGTGAAATTCGATACGCCCTATCGTGGTACTCAAACAAGTTGCGGGCGGATCGTTCCTCTTCGGCCCTAATCAGGCTTAAATTCTTCTCGAACCGAGATGTCACTGCGGTGGGAAGCGGCGTTGACAATTCTTTTTGTAGTAACAGACGTGCCGATAAACGAATTTGCAAACTCTTCTCTGAGAAATGGGACAGCGGGTGCCGTGCCGTTTCAAGCAACAGTCCGAGGAGTTCGCTTTCAACGAGTGGAGCAAATGGATGGTAGTCGATCATCGTTTCTGCCTTTTTAAGCTTGTCCAGAACAACTCACGAGCTGAGATTGCAGGCTCGCACCTCATAACCGGGGTACGATGCCTTGGCGATGCGATGCGCTTCCATGTCCGAATTGGCGGTGATTCGGACGGTAATGGGCGTTCCGCCGCCGGTCGGAACCAGAGTCACGCTGTAGTTGTGCATTATCTTTCATCCTCGGGTGGGTTGGCAAAAAGTGACGGCCCGGTCACGAGAACACGTTTCTGTTCAAGCGTTTACACCTTCCGGACTGGGCGCGCATCCCCAACAGACTCTGCGGCAGCGGACGACCTTGCTGCGAGCTCAAGCCCGAGCGTCGCCTTGCCTTCGGTGCAGAATCGAGGGAATCTCAGTAGCGGAAAGGCCGCTACCCCTTTGCGGGGCCTGCGTTTCTCCGTGAGCCGAGCCGTCACTACTCATAATACGAGACCTCGTTGACCACGGTGGGTCAGTGACATTTACTCGGTGTTCATCTCGATCGCTTGTTGAAGCCGCATGATGACCAGCTCGCGGAGTTCTGGGGGCTGGACGACTTTGGCTCTGCCCGACCACCCCAGCACCCACCACACGATCTCGTCGAGGCCATCGACCGTGAAGGATAAGGTAGCCCCGCCATCAGGATGTCGCTTCACTTGCTGGCTTTTGTGCCACACGGTCTCGGCAACCAGTTCGGCAGCCTCTGGCGTGAATTCGATCGCCACGTCGTAGGTTGTGTCACCCTTGAAAACATTCCAGGCGTTGCCGAAGTAGTCGTCCAGGTCGAAGTCGGCGGGAATGTTGGCGTCGTTGTCGAGCATGCGAACCGACTTCATCCGGGCAATACGGTAAGTTTTCGGTGTTTCCGCCTCCCCGGGGCGTGCCACCAAGTACCAGGCTTGCCCGCTCAGGCAAAGTCGGTACGGGCTAAGAATAAGCTCGAACGTTTCCCGTTTGTGGGGACTGTAGTACGACACTGCCAACCGTTTGCCTTCGATCAACGCCCATTGAACCGTCTTGAGGGCATCGTGATGTTTGCTGTGATCGGCCAGTTTGAGGTCCAGCACCGCCATCACGTTCTGGGCGTCGGTCAGAAGTTCGCTGGTCGCCTCGTTGGTGGCGGCCAGCTTGTCGGTTGCCGCTCTCGCGTTGGCGGCGGCGTCAATTCCCGTTGCTCTGGAAATGGTAGCCGCTGCCGCCTGCTCAAGAAGCTCGTCGCGAGTTAATTGCAGGATCGGAAACTTCACGTCCGGCCGTATGCGGTAGCAGCGCAAGTCCTTGTCGTAAACGTAGGGAATGCCGGCGAACTCCAGAACTTTCAGGTACCGATAAACGGTTCGGTCCGTGCATTCGAGTTCTTCCGCCAGCGACTTGGCATCCCATCGACCGCGACCAAGCAACAGTTGGAGCAGCCGCAGATGATCGGCTAGCAGGCCGGCCTGGCGAAGCCGTCTGTCGGCATCGGATCGCT
>JBGTJT010000558.1:0-8774 GCA_041744995.1 Pirellulales bacterium
CCACCGGAGATAGGGCCATGTACGAACGGTTCACCGACCGCGCCCGCAAAGTCATGCAGCTGGCCAATCAAGAGGCCCAGCGCTTCAACCACGAATACATCGGCACCGAACATGTGCTGCTGGGCCTCATCAAGGAAGGCAGCGGGGTGGCGGCCAATGTGCTGAAAAACCTCGACGTCGACCTTCGCAAGATCCGGCTGGAAGTGGAAAAGCTAGTCCAAAGCGGGCCTGACATGGTCACCATGGGCAAGTTGCCGCAAACGCCACGGGCGAAAAAGGTCATCGAGTACTCGATGGAAGAGGCCCGCAATCTGAACCACAACTACGTCGGCACCGAACACATCCTGCTCGGCCTGCTCCGCGAGCAGGAAGGCGTGGCCGCCCAGGTGTTGATGAACCTGGGCCTGAAGCTCGAAGACGTTCGCGAGGAAGTGCTCAATCTGCTGGGGCACGGTCTCGAAGGGGGCGAGGGAGAGCGAGCCGGCGGTGAACGCGGCATGAGCGAAGCGGGCGCTAGCGGTTCCGGCAAAAGCAGCAAGAGCAAGACTCCGGCGCTGGACAGTTTCGGGCGCGATCTGACCGAATTGGCCCGCCAAGGCAAGCTCGATCCGGTGATCGGCCGCGAGAAGGAAATTGAGCGTTCCATCCAGATTCTCTGCCGCCGCACTAAGAACAATCCGGTGCTGCTCGGCGAGGCGGGGGTCGGCAAAACGGCCATCGTCGAGGGTTTTGCCCAGCGCGTGATCGAGGGGAACGTCCCTGAATTGCTGGCCGAGAAGCGGATCGTGGTGCTCGACCTGGCGATGATGGTCGCCGGCACCAAGTACCGTGGTCAGTTTGAGGAACGGATCAAGGCGGTGATGAACGAAGTGCGCCGCGCCCGCAACACGATCTTGTTCATCGACGAGCTGCACACGCTGGTCGGCGCCGGCGGCGCCGAGGGGGCGATTGATGCCTCCAACGTGCTCAAGCCGGCCCTGGCCCGCGGCGAGATCCAGTGCATCGGCGCCACCACGATGGACGAATACCGCAAGTACATCGAAAAAGACGCGGCGTTGGCCCGCCGGTTCCAGGAAGTGATTGTCGAGCCGACCGGCAAGGAAGAGACGGTCGAGATCCTCAAGGGGCTGCGCGATCGCTACGAACAGCACCACCGCGTGCAAATCACCGACGACGCCACCCGGGCGGCGGTCGATCTGTCCGATCGTTACATCACCGGCCGCTGCCTGCCGGACAAGGCGATCGACGTAATCGACGAGGCGGGCGCCCGCGTGCGGCTCAAGGCGATGACCCGTCCGCCGGATCTGAAGGAGATCGACGACGAGGTCGAGCGGCTCAATAAAGAAAAAGAAGAGGCAGTCGCGAACCAGGACTTCGAAAAGGCGGCTCGGCTGCGCGATTCGGCCGACAAGCTGAAGAAGAAAAAGCAGCAGATCACCCGCGAATGGCGGGAGAAATCGCGGGAAACCGACGGCGTGGTCGACGAGGAAGTGATTGCCGAGGTGGTCAGCAAGATGACCGGCATTCCGCTCACCCGGATGTCGACCGAGGACACGATCCGGTTGATGGAGATGGAGCAGGAGCTTCACAAGAAGGTCATCAGCCAAGAAGACGCGGTCAAGGCGATCTCCAAGGCGGTGCGGCGCAGCCGGAGCGGCCTGAAGGATCCCAAGCGGCCGACCGGTTGCTTTATCTTCGCCGGGCCGACCGGCGTCGGTAAGACGCTGTTGGCCAAGGCGCTGGCCGAGTTCATGTTCGGCGACGAGGACGCGCTGATCCAGATCGACATGAGCGAGTACATGGAGAAGCACAACATCAGCCGCCTGATTGGCGCTCCGCCGGGTTACGTTGGCTTCGAGGAAGGGGGCCAACTGACCGAGAAGATTCGCCGCCGGCCGTATGCCGTGGTGTTGCTCGACGAGATCGAAAAGGCGCACCCCGACGTCTTCAACATGCTGCTGCAGTTGATGGAAGAGGGACGCCTGACCGACAGCTTCGGACGCAACATCGACTTCCGCAATACGATCGTCATCATGACGACCAACGCGGGGGCCGAGGCGATCAAGAACGAGTCGCAGTTCGGCTTCGAAACGCCGGGCGAGGACGCCAGCTACGACGCCATGAAGAAGCGGGTGAACGACAAGATTCAGAAAGCCTTCCGGCCGGAATTTCTCAATCGGGTGGACGAAGTGATTATCTTCCGCCACCTGACCGAGGAAAACCTGAAGGAGGTCATCGATCTGGAACTCTCCAAGGTCCGCGAGCGGCTGGGCGAACGTGGCTACAGCCTGGAACTGACCGACGATGCCAAGGAGTTCATCATCCGCAAGACGTGGAAGGAACACGGCGAGGAGTACGGGGCCAGGCCATTGCGGCGGGCGATCGAGAACTTCGTCGAAGATCCGCTCTCCGAAGAACTGCTCAAGGGCGAGTTCCAGGGTAAGGACACGATCGTGGTCGACGCCTTCAAGGACGACGAGGGCAAGACCAAGCGGCTCGACTTCCGCGGCGAGTTGCGTCATGTCGGCGAAGAACCGCCGACGGTGGGTGCGGGGGTCGGCAAGGAGCAGTCAGAACCGGACGAGAGCGAATCGGACGAATAAGCCAATTCCCTCCGGCCGTGAGGATACAGACCCCGGCGAATCCCATGATTCGCCGGGGTTTTTGCGTATCACTGGCAATCTGAGTCGCTATCACCCCTCAAACCTCAAGCCTCAAGCCTCATTGCGGCGGCGACAATTTTTTTCGCCGTGGCCTTCTCTTGGGGAGTCTCGTGGCGTATATTACAGGTGTTGCGGCAGTCGCAACGAGCAGAGACAAGTGTTAGTGAGACCGCTTTCGAGTAGTTCTTCTTCTCCCGCCCCATTTTTCCGAGCAGAGCTTGCGTGCAAGTTCCCGCGTTAGGTTTTTGTGGCTCTATCTGCTTTTTTATCTCCGGCCACGATCAATTGTTGAGAGTGCGCCACACGTTCTACCATTGGAGAGCAGTGATGCCACAAGGTAAAGTTAAGAGACTGATTTCGGACAAGGGTTTTGGATTCATCGAGGGAGACTCGGGAGACGATCTGTTCTTCCACCACTCGTCGCTCGAAGGAACCACCATCGAGGCCCTTCGTGAAGGCCAACTGGTCGACTACGAAGTCGGCCGCGGCCCCAAAGGCCCCCGGGCTGAAAACGTCCGCGTGACCGCCTAGTCACGTAGCTGAATTCGCCTAGAATTCAGACGAGTCAATAAAAGCGTCCCCGCGAGCAATTCCTGGGGACGTTTTTTTATTGCAATACCAGCACGACGCGCAAGCGAGTGCATCGGGTTCCGGCGGACGTCGCGCCGCTGGACGGATTTAGGCGAAAACACGTACTCCACCGCGGATGCACTCGCTCGCGCTTCGTGCTGGTATTTTGCCCCCACCACGGGGAATATCAAAAATAACGAAGAAAGTGCTTGCACGGCCCCTGTTCGACTGGTATGCTGGGGCGAAGCACCTGTGAGGGGGGCGTCCTCCTCGCTTCGCTTGACCCATCGATAAGCCAACCGAGACCGCCATTCCAGGGAGTACCGCTTAATGATCCGACCCCTTCTCGCCGCCGCCTGCGGCCTGCTGTTGTGTGCCGCCAGTGCGTCGGCCGTGACCATTGACTGGGTGACCGTGGGGAATCCGAACAATGCGGCAGACCAACTTTATACGACCAACAACCCAGACAGTTTACAGTTCGGTGCTGTAGCAAACACCTACCGCATCAGCAAGCACGAAGTGACCAACGCCCAGTACGCGGAGTTCCTCAACGCGGTGGCGGCCACGGACACTAACGGCTTGTACAACTCCAATATGGGCGGCAACGCCCGCGGTGGGATCACGCAATCGGGCAGCAGCGGCAGTTTCACTTATACGGTGAAGACCGATATGGGCGACAAGCCGGTCAACTACGTGTCGTTCTTCGATGCCATGCGATTCGTTAACTGGCTGGAAAACGGCCAGCCGACCGGAGCTCAAGGTGCCGGTACAACCGAGGACGGGACCTACACGATCGGCACTGGATTGAACGAAACACGAGCTAGTGGTGCCAGCTACTTTCTGCCGAGCGAGGATGAGTGGTACAAGGCGGCCTACCATCAACCGAACTCAGCCGGTGGGGACACGGACGATTATTGGCTCTACCCGACCGGCAGTAACACGGCGCCGACAGCGGTCGAGGCGACTTCCACCGGCGACGGGCTTGATCCGGATGACAGCTCGACGACCCCGGCGGATGGCAATCACGCCAACTTTCTGTCGGGTGCAGACTGGAACAGTCAAAACGGCAACGTAACCACAATCGGCACCAATGGCGACACCAGCTTTTACGGCACCTTCGATCAGGGTGGCAACGTGTGGGAATGGAACGAAGCCCTAATTGGCTCGAGTCGTGGTCTTCGCGGCGGGTCGTGGGGCGGCGACTCGTACGGCCTGGCCGCGTCAGGCCGGCGACAACAGCCCGTCCAACGAGGTCAACGTCTTTGGGTTCCGTGTCGCAAGTCCGTTTTCTGAAGGCCCCATCGTGCCTGAACCGGAAAGCGTTGTGCTTGGTTTGATCGGAGCAGTATTGTTGGCTTGGCGGATGCGAAGGGGCCTTCGGAAAACTTCGCTTTAGGCTTTGTTCCTTTTACCCTTTGCATTTTTCTTCTTCCCTTTTCAACTTGCCGCGCAGCGGCTCGATATAAAATTGCAATTTGCATAAGGGCAAGTTGATGGTCAAGCGGACGGAACCGCCGGTGGTGCTCGTCAAGTGGTACGACTTGGCCAAGTGGATTCTCGAACGCGTTGACGCCTTTCCCAAGAACCAACGCTTCATCTTCGGCCAACGGCTGGCCGACCACGTGTTGGACATCCAGCAACTTCTGATTGAGGCTGCCTACAGCCGGCGGAAAGCGGATATGCTGGCCGAGGCCAACCGCAAGATCGAATCGCTCCGCTGGCTCATCCGCATGGCCAAGGACCGCAACCTGCTCAGCGGTCGGCAATACCTGTTCTGCTGCGGTGGGCTGACCGAATGCGGACGCATGGTCGGCGGCTGGCTGAAGCAATCCTCCGATTCCCACAGCTACAGTCGGGTCTAAAGACTAGAAGAGAAGTCCGGCTAAAGCCGGCTAGGTTACTGTTGGTGGCCCTGTTCACCACCAGCTAAAGCTGGTGGCAAACAGGAGTCGGCTGAAGCCGACTAAGCCATTACGTCGCTCGCCGGACAGCGCCTTCCTCGGGGACTACCCGAATTTCCGGCGTGCCGATGATCGTGCCGGCAGGCGAATAAGCGCTCGACGGGGCCGTGGTGAGTAGCCGCAGGGGTGAAAGGCGCGGCCCTGTTGTTGCGCCCAGCGCGGACCCACTCGCTTGCGCTTCGAGCTTGTATTGATGCACTCGCTTGCGCGTCGAGCTTGTATTGATGCCCTCCGCCTCGTGCCTGTATTGCCTAGCTTCTCACACCGCTAAACTTCCCTCAAGCGGCACGATGCGGCGCGACGATGTTACCCCTGGATTTCCGCGCGCACGGTTCCGCCGCGTGCTAGCTGCCTATGGGTTGATTTCATGTCGAGCAACTCCCACATCGCCAACTCCGACGGCAACGGCGGGCTACTGGCCCGCGCCAGTCGCGGCATCGAGGACTCGATCGCCGATCTCGGGGCGCTCAGCTTGGAATGGGTCGCCGGGTTTGGCTCGATCGCGATCTTTTTCTGGAGGATGCTCGGCTGGCTATTCACCCGCCGTCCGCGAATGGAAACACTGCTGCCAAGCTTTTACCAGGTGGGCGTGCTAAGCCTGCCGGTGGTGGCCCTGACGGGAACGTTCATCGGTATGGTGCTGGCCGTGCAGAGCTATGCCCAGTTCCGCGGGCTGGGGCTGGAAACCCGGATGGGCGCGGTAATCAACATGGCCTTGTTCCGTGAGCTGGGACCCGTGTTGGCCGCCACCATGCTGGCCGGCCGGGTGGGCAGCGCGATGGCCGCCGAGTTGGGCACCATGCGGGTGACCGAGCAGATTGACGCCTTGGCCAGCATGGGAAGCAACCCGCTGCATTACCTGGTCGTGCCGCGGTTTCTGGCCTGCCTGTTATTGATCCCCGCACTGACGATCATGGCGGTCTTCATGGGCGTGGTGGGCGGCTTTTTTTATAGCACTTATTTTCTCGATATCGACACGTTTCACTACCTCGATAATTCCCGCAAGTTTGTCGGCGCCTACGACCTGTTCATTGGCGTGTTCAAGAGCCTGTTTTTCGGCATGACGATTGCCGTCCTCAGTTGTTATCGGGGCTTCCATTGCCGGCCCGGCGCCGAAGGGGTCGGCCAGGCGGCCACCGCCGCGTTCGTGCATTCATTCGTGGCGATCATTGTACTCGATCTGTTCCTCGGCATTCTGCTGGACGAGATTCATCAGATGATTTGGCCGAATGCTGTCAGCCTGTTGTAGCAAGTGGTTATCATGACGGAAAGGAGCCGCCTAAAACGCCTGGCTGTCGCCGTGTCGACGCAACCGACCATGGAAAACACAGTACCGAATACGTTGATCGACGTCCGCGGACTGCACGTTCGCTTCGGCAAACAGCAGGTACTGCGGGACGTTTCCCTGCAGATTCCGCAGGGGCAGACGCTGGTGCTAATCGGCGAAAGCGGCTGTGGCAAGACGGTGCTGCTGAAGTCGATCATCGGACTGATCTACCCCACGCAAGGCGACATCATCTTCGATGGCAATAGCATGTCTCAATTGAAGGATCGCGAGCTGACCCAACAGCGGATACGGTTCGGCTTCGTGTTTCAGAACGCCGCCCTATTCGACAGTATGACGGTCGCCCAAAACGTGGCCTTTCCCCTGAAGCAACATCGAAAACATTCCGACGCCGAGGTACACGAAATCGTGATGGGACGTCTGCGGGAAGTGGGGTTGCCGGACAACGTGGTCCGCAAAAAGCCGGCGGAGTTGTCCGGCGGCATGCGGAAACGGGTGGGGCTGGCGCGGGCGTTGGCCCTGTCGCCGGAAGTGATGTTATACGACGAACCGACCACGGGACTCGACCCGATCATGACCGACGTGATCAACGAACTCATCATCCGCACCCGCGAGCGCTATCCCGTAACCAGCGTGGTGGTGACGCACGATATGCGAACCGTCCGTCGCGTGGCGGACCGCGTGGTGATGCTCTATCCGTTGAATCGATTGAATAAGAGGGAACCACAGGTTTTGTACGACGACCAGGCGGAGCATTTGGAAGAACACAGCGACGAGCGCGTGCGGCAGTTCGTTCGTGGCGAGGCGGGCGCGCGGTTACAGGAAATGCAGCGGGAGTCCTACGTGGAGTGAACTCTAGAGCCTAAATCATAAATCCTAATCAATGACCGAAATTTTAATGATCAAGCACAAACGGTCTTCACAGCTTTGGATATTTGATATTCGAATTTGTTTAGGATTTCGAAATTAGGATTTGGAATTTCAACCCTAGTTGTGCTTGAAACCGGAGAATGCCTACCCCATGGATGAACGAAGCATGCAATTGCGCGTCGGCGTGGTCGTCATCTCGGCGCTGCTGCTGACGGCAATCTTGATTCTGCTGATTGGCGATTTTCCCACGCCGTTTCAGCAGACGAAGACCTATCACATCAATTTCAAGGACGCCCCCGGCGTGATCGAGGGAACTCCGGTTCGCAAGAGCGGCATCTTGATCGGTCGCGTTACCGACGTGGAGTTTCGCGAAGGCGCCCCCGGAGTGCGAATCACGGTAAAAATTCGCACCGGCGACGGGGCGGAGGTGTACGACAATGAAACTTTCCAGATCAAGGGATCACTGCTGGGCGACGCCTTGCTGGAGGTCGTGCCGATCAACAAGGAAGATCCGTTGGCCCGACAGGTGCCGATGGAGGCGGTCGACGGAACGGCGCTCGGGCCGGGCGAGATGTTCGTGATGCAAGTCGAGCCGCCCCCTGCTCCCCGTCCGTTGCCGGACGGCGCCGTGGTCGAGGGTCGCGTCCTTGGCAATCCACTCGACTTGGCCAATGAATTGGAAGGGGACATCAAGGCGACGCTCCGGTCGTTTCAAGAGGCGGGGGATCAAGTCGGTCGGTTGGCTGAGAATGTCAATTCGCTGCTGGAGCAGGACGGCCGCGAGCCGGGTGAACTGCTCAAGAAAATGGAACTCGCCGCGGACAATTTCAATCTCGCCATGGAGAATATCAACCAACTGGTGGGCGACGAGAATCTGCAAAACGACCTGCGGAGTACGGTCGAGCAGATGCCCCAGTTGATGCGACAGATGAGCGAGGCGCTCTCCACCGTGCAAGGCGACATCCAGACCGTGCTGCAACGGGCCGACAAAAACCTGCAAAACCTGGAAGGCTTCACCGGGCCGCTCAAGCAAAAAGGACCAATTATCGCTGAGCGGATCGACGCCAGCCTGGCCGACTTGACGGTGGTGATGAACCAGCTCGCGGCATTTACCGAGAAGCTCAATAGCAGCGAAGGCACTCTCGGCGGGTTGCTGAACGATCCCGACCTGTACCAGCAACTCAGTTCCGCGGCGATCAACATCAATCAGGTAACCACCGAACTGAGGCCGATCGTTAACGATATTCGCACGATCAGCGACAAGATCGCCCGCGACCCAGGGCAGTTGGGCGTCCGCGGCGCACTGCGTCCGAATCCGCGGACCAAGAACACCAACTTTGACAATAATCCGCCGCCCCCGACCGATTGGCGCCAACCGCTGGATGAATGGCCGCGCCACGAAGTCGAATGGGAAGTCGTGCCGCG
>JBGTJT010000559.1:0-4374 GCA_041744995.1 Pirellulales bacterium
GGCGTGAACCGCCGCGCTGGAGGTGCCCAGTGTCTGCGGTTGGGAAGTCGGCCGCGCGCTGCTGTTGAACTGGCTATTGGATCCGTCTGGCCGTGCCGAGGCCAGCGCCGACGAATGGACCGGCGGCAGATCGGCCAGATCGGTCGTCGGGCGCATCACCGGTCCGGTGTACGTGCTGCTGGTTGCCGTGACCGGCCCCGAGGCGAGGGTCGGCGCCGCCGTCGCCTGCGGCTGACTGCTAGTGGTTCGATCCAATTGCGGCGCCGGCACGCGGACGTTGGAAGCCAACTCCAGCGGTCGGCCTTGGTACTCGTTGTGAGAGACATGCACCACCGGGTTCGCCTGCGGACCATCGATCACCACGACCGAATTCCCCACGGTCGATTCCGCGGCGGTCGTCGATCCCAGCGGAGTCGTATCGAATTGGGGAACCGGACGGAGTCGCGGCGGCGTGTCTCCGGCGACTTCCGTCAACGACTGCCCCGCATTGTTGGGCGGCTCATACGACGATCCGTGGTAATAACTGGCGGGCGGTGGATTCATGCTGCCCGGCGGCTGCTGCAGGCTCGGCGTACCGGTCGAAGGCAGCGCCGGATTGTGGCCGCCCACCGGCGGGAACTGGACCGTCGGCGGTGTCGTGGCCGGAGAGGGATAGACAGGATTGCCGCCCGAATAGTACTGGTCACCCGGCATGCCCGTGCCTGGCGGCGGAATGGTGGTGCGGCCAAGAAACGGATCGACCCCGTTCGGCGAGCGCTGGCATCCGACCGATGCGACGACCATGCTGACAACAAAACAACCGAGGAAACGCACCATCGGTAGACTCCTTTCCACGAATCCCGCAGGACAACCCGAAACGTCCCGGCTGATTCAACACGAACTTTACGGGGGCCGAGCGATGAGGAGCGGTAGCGTATCAAAACAGACTAGTGTGTCCAGAGCGATTGCCTGCATTGGCGCGAAGAATCGCAGAAATTGGCCGTTTTCGCGGCTTCCGGGTCAACGGAGTTCGCTTGCCACGATAGCTGATAGCAGAAAAGCTGATGGAAATGCACGATCCAGACCGCCGAGGCGGCGCTCGATCGTCCGATTGTGGCGGTCGTACCGTTTGCGACCCTCGCGACACGGCGCACGGTGAAAATGTGCCGCTCGTCCTGAGATTGCCGACCGAACGTCGCTGTCGCGAACCTATGTTTTCTGAGTAAGCCTTCGTTCGAAACGTGCCCTATCGCACGATCTCGAACGACAACGTAACCACGCCAGTGGCGGATCGACTTCGCCTACATGGTTCCGCTGACCGCGAACAGGAAACGAAATGTTGAATCAACTCGACAATCGCCCTTTGCAAGAAGACGCCTCGGGCCGAGAGCAATTGCGGGGAACGTTGCAGCAACTGATGAACCAGCGCTGCGGGGGCCATGCTGCGGAGGCGCAGGCGGCGATCCAGCCGACGGCGTTCGATTGCGAACTTCCCGGGCAATCGCCCATCGACCAGTTCCTCTCCCGGATGAGTCACGAAGTTCGGTTGCCGCTGTCCAACTTGCTGGGATGCGCCAACTGGCTGCGCGAAATGGCCGAGGGCCGGCCCGATCTGCGGGAAGCGGTCGACGCCATGCAAGAATGCGGCGAACAATTGTCGACCTTGATGGACGACATTGCCGAATTCGCCCGGATCGAATCGGGGGAGTTCTACCTCAGCCCCAGCCCCACCGACATTCGCCGTCTGCTGGAAGAGATGGTTCAGCTTGTCGAAGCAACCGCAAGTTTACGCGGCTTGACGCTGACGACGCAGGTGGCGGCTGCCGTGCCCTTGATGGTCGAGGTGGACGCCTGCCGGGTGCGCCAGATCGTACTGAATCTGGTAGTCAACGCGATCCGCTTTACGGAACGCGGCGGGATAGCACTGCAAACCGAAGTCACCACCGATGCAAGTCAGGATTGGCTCGAAATCCGAGTGGAAGACACCGGCCGGGGGATTTCGGCCCAGCGGTTGCGGACCATTTTCACCCCATTTCCTGAACTAAAAGACGCCGCCGAGGGGGGCCGCAAATACGGCGGATTGGGCCTGGCCGTCAATTATCGACTGGCCAAGTTGCTCGGTGGCCGAATTGAAGTCGAGTCGCAACCAGGCTGCGGCAGCACCTTCACGCTGGTATTGCCGCTGAATCGCGAGCCGAACGAGCCACCCTGCGGCGACATGGGTTCGCCAGCATTGTTGGAGCGGATGTAACGAAGCATGGGCATGTGATGCGCCGATCGCGCATGCCCATGACTGGCAACTCGCAAAGTCGACAGGTCATCGAGAGCTTACCCGATCTCTTATTCCCAGTCGTAGGCATGGCACCCAACCCGAATTCCTAGTTGTCCCACAGCACTAGGCCATTAGGCCATTCCCAACCCCTTACCAGCACTTGCCGAGCGACCCATAACTGGTATACTTTTGGGTTTCCGGAAATCTTGGTACGTCCCGGGGGCAATTCTGTTGCCGTTGGCTCGTTCCTCTAAGTGTGCAATATCGGAGCCGATCACACATGTCGCAAGGGCTGGCATTCGACGTCAAGCAAGTGGTGCTTTCCAACGCTTCCTTCGGTCCCACCGAAATCCGGGCGATTCGGGAAGCGACGTCCACGGATTACAATCAGCACAAAGTGCTCCGCGACGCCGTGGCGGAACTGGAACAGCGCGAAGACTTCAGCCCTGCCATGAAGGCGCGGCTCGGTGTTTGCCAGTATCTGCTTGGCCGCTACAAGGTATCGATCGGAACCTTAAGCGAGTCCGACGGCGGGGCTTTGGCCCAGTTCTACCTGGCGAAGGCAAATTTCGCCTTGGAAAACTACGACAAGGCAATCGAGCATTACGGCTCGGCCGCCACCGCCGGTTACGACAAGGATCTTTGCCGGTTGGGAATCGCCGAAGCGCAGCGTAGCGCCGGAAAGTTGAAGGAGTCGCTCAAAACCTTGGACGACCTGTCCGGCGCGGTCGAGCAAACGGCCGAGTATCTTTATCAACGCGGAGCGACCGTCGCCGCCTTGGGGGGCAATCCGACCGAGGTTGTGCGGCTCTATGAACGGGCCGTCGAAGCCGACGGAGATCATGTCGGCGCCTTGTTCGGACTGGCGATGGAGAACGATCGCTACGGCAACGACGAGCAAGCACTACAGTATTACGAGCGATCGGCCTCTCGGTTTCCTTCCCACGTCGGCGCGTTGTTGAACCTGGGCGTGCTGTACGAGGACGTCGAGCGGTTCGACAAGGCCCAAGGCTGCTATCAGCGGATTCTGGACGTCCATCCCAATCACGAACGGGCGCGTTTGTTCCTGAAGGATGCTTCCGCCTCCGGAGATATGTTCTACGACGAGGACGAAAAACGCCGTCGCGATCGGCTCAGCCAGATCCTGAGCGTGCCGGTGACCGATTTCGAGCTTTCGGTCCGCAGCCGCAACTGCTTGCAGCGGATGGGCGTGATGACGCTGGGCGACCTGGCCCGCACGAGCGAGCACGAGCTGTTGACCAGCAAGAACTTCGGCGAGACCTCGCTGGTGGAAATCCGCGAAATGCTGGAGTCCAAGGGCCTGCACCTGGGACAGTTCGCCCACGAGAAACGAGATACCGAACAGGTCTTCGAGCCGGAGACGCTCAGCGACGACGAGCGGGTGCTGCACGACCGGCCGATTTCCGATCTGAATCTTTCGGTGCGTGCTCGCAAGTGCATGGTTCGCCTGGGCATCAACACCATCGGCGAGCTGCTTCGCCGCACCGGCGATGAACTGCTGGAATGCAAGAACTTCGGCGTGACCAGCCTCAACGAGGTGCGTGAAAAGCTAACCATTCAGAACCTCAAGCTTCGCGGCGATTGAGCGAGGCTCGTGTGAGCGGCGTTGGTTTTTCCTTCGAACTGATTGGCCGGGACGGCCTTGCGCGGCGCGGCCGCCTGACCACGCCCCACGGCGCCGTTGAAATGCCGGCCTTCATGCCGGTGGGAACCTTGGGCGCCGTCAAGGGCCTGACCATCGATCAGGTTCGAGCCAGCGGCGCCGAGATGATCCTCGGCAACGCCTACCATCTGCACCTGCGGCCCGGCGACCGCGTGGTCGAGAACCTCGGCGGCCTGCACGCTTTCACCGGCTGGGACGGTCCGATCCTCACCGATAGCGGCGGCTTTCAGCTCTTTAGCCTGGCCCAGATGACCAAGGTCACCGAGCAGGGCGCGGTTTTTCAGTCGCACATCGACGGCAGCCGCCGGGAAATCTCCCCGGAAGAGGCGGTGGCCATCCAGCAGCGGCTTGGCTGCGACGTGGCCATGCTGCTGGACCACGTGATCGAACTGCCCGCCGAACCGCAGGCCGTCGCCGACGCCATGCGGCGGACCATTCG
>JBGTJT010000560.1:0-5217 GCA_041744995.1 Pirellulales bacterium
CCATCAGCAGTTCGCCGGCGGCGGTCCAGCCGTTGCTCGGCAGGCCGCCGGCGGGAATCATCCGCTTGAATCGCCGGCCGATCAGCGGCAGGGCGGCGACGGCCCTATCGGCCTCTTCCACCACAATCAGTCGCATTGTCGCCCGCGGCGCAAACTGCTCGATCCACTGCGCGAGGAACTCCGCGCGAAGCGTGGGAAAGGCGACATCGGCGCGACGCCACAAGTCGTCCCACCGCGGCGCATAGGCGGCCAGCGCGGGCAACGAATCGAGGATACGAACGGTATAGAAACTCATGCGTCGAATGAATTGCCAGGCAGCAGAAAGACGGACAATGCCTCAACACAACTCTACAACGCATTCCGAGCGACCCTAAACCCTAAACCCTAAACCCTGACCCCTGACCCCTGACCCCTGACCCCTCCGCCCCTACCGGTTCTGCCGGTTCTGCCGGTTCTGGCGGTAGTGATTCACTTGCCGGCTCGAATCGGGTAGCATGGGCATGTTGCATGTTGGAGTTGCGTTGCGGTCGGCGGCCTCGGAGGGCCGCCTTACGAGCGTTGTGTTACGATTGCCGGGATGGTGTTATGTCTGCCTATACGTTCGATACTGGCCGCTATCCGACCGGGCTGGGGAGCTTGATTCCCGAGTGCGACGAGTGCCCTATTGACGCGGGGCACGCTAACGGCGAGGTGATTGCCGCGCTGGAGGCGCTCGATCTCGATCAGGCGTTCCTGCCGCGGCGGATCCTCGACCGCGACATGGCCCGGGCGTGTCACGCCGGGCTGTGGCTGATCCACAACTTTCTCGACGAATCGCACCACATCAGCCAGGACTTGAAGAACCCCACCGGCAGCTACTGGCACGGCATCATGCATCGCCGCGAAGGGGACTTTTCCAACGCCAAGTATTGGTTTCGCAACGCCGGTGAGCATCCGGTGCTGGACGACTTGGGCGACGACGTGGCGGAGATTATCGGCGAACTTCCCGCGGCGAAATCGCTGTTGGCCGATTCTTCCGGCCGCTTCGATCCGCTGGTGTTCGTCGACTGGTGCATCGCCTCGGCCCGCGGCGATGACACGCAAGACGAGGCCCTGCGGCGGCTCACGCGGCGCGAGTGGGAGCGGCTGTTCGACTGGTGCTTTCGACAGGCGACAGCCGATTCGTTTAACCCGTAGCCGAAGGCGAGCGTCGGGATATTGATATTGAGGCAGCAAGGCCGCAAGTTACACCAAGCCGCCCTCTGCTACGCCGATTGGTGCAACCTGCGGCGAAGTCCTGGCGGATCGCCCGTCCCGATACGCGCCTGCGCCTCCGGCTACGGGTTAAACGAAGGCGCGCTGGCGACGATGTCGGGGCGCCGCATCGCGGCGCCCCGTGTACATCGCCTGCTATATCTTCAACCTGATTGTCAGGCTGCCGCCCGACGACGTCGACGCACCAGCACGCCGCCGATGCACGCTGCACCGAAGAATGCCAGCAACAACGTTCCCGGCTCGGGCACGGCGTTCGTCGTCGAGAGCAGATTGAGTTCCACCCACGCGACCGCCGCTTCGTGCGCTTCCTCCATAGCTTCGAGATCATCCAGCAAGAAATTCTCATCAATCGTGGCGTAAAGAAGGTAAATCGGGTCGGCGGAATCGAGTCCCGACAAGGCAAACTCCAGCGAAATCAGGTAGATGCCGAGATTTGGATTTCCGCCGCCGGTTCCAATCGCAGTTTCCAGGTGCGTGTGGATAGGCTCCGCATCAAATGCATCCACAAAGGCGATGCCGAAACCTGTCTGCGCCGTCATTTGCGAGCCATTCAACGTCAGCGGCTTGCTGCCGCTGGTGGCGGCAGGACTCATATTGAGTTGCAACGTAGATCCGATGGCGGGCTGAAAGTCGACCGCCCCGCTACCGTCCCAATAAAAGAGCGTTCTGGTGTTGGCCCCAATGGAAATGGGCAATGCGTTGAACGACAATTCGGCGCCGTGGGGCAATGCGGAAAACGTCGACAGCTCCGACTGCTGCACGGATTGCAGGCCGGGGTCATCGCTGGTAAAGGGTCCGCTGGGCGTGAAGCTGTCCGTCTCGACTTCAAACTCATACACCCGAAGTGGGCCTTCGGTGGTAACGGAATCGGTTCCGTCGTCGAATCCGCCGGTGATCAGTTTCGACCCGTTGCTCGAAAACAGAATATCAACCCCATCCGCCGTCGCGACGGCCGCGGAGGCGATGAAGAGCGAACAGGCGATGGCGCCTGACAGAACCTTGTAAAAATGCTTAGTCATGAAAGAACTCCTGATTGGTAAATGGAAATAAGCTGGCAGAGATCGAGTAGCCGATCTCTTGGTTATTGGGGCAACATGAACTTATGACGATCCTCGATCCACCCCAGAATTTGCTCATCGGAAACCGTCTCAATCCGACCGTCGGCGTAGGCGAAGTGCGCCACGCCGTGATGACGGTCGATTGAAATCTCGTTGGTAATCACATCCAGGGCCTTGCCTTTAAGGATGTCGCTGGTCTTCATCCATTGAAACGAATGCACGTGATCGGCGAATTTGTCGGGTGCGACATGGCTGGCGATCTCGAACAGCATGATCGTCTGCGACGTCGACCTCAAGCGATTGCGATTCGTTTGCCCCGCCTTGATTTCATCCGTGATGTAAGCGTTCAGCACGTAGCTGGTTTGCTTTTCCTCAAACCGCTCCTCCAAAAATGGATCGTCCGGACACATGCGAGCAGCGTCCATTTTTTCCATGTAAGGCGCCAAAGTGAAAATCCATGCCTCTTTTCCCGCGCCCACCGTATGCGTGGTGCCGGGAAAACGGCCGCGATGCGCATCGCAATGCAGGATCATCGCCAATGCGACTTGCCGCATGTTGTTGGCGCACATCGTCCGCCGCGCGGCCGCCCGGCCAGCTTGCACAGCCGGCAGCAACAGCGCCAGCAGCACGCCGACAATGGCGATCACGACCAAGAGTTCGACCAACGTAAATCCACGACGCTGCCGAGGCACTAGGGGGAGCATCACATTCTTCCTCTCCGCGTAGCGGAGAATAAAGCGACCAGCCGAGAGGATCGCGCGGGGGCGGTCCACTTGCGGCAAGAAAGTTCCAATGGCGCGATGAACCTGACGCCAGCCGCGGCGTCAGGTGGGCGGAGCTTACGCCCGTGGAGGCGCCCGCGCGTTCGCGTCGATGCACGAACGGCCTTGGAACAACGTGGTACTCAGTGCCAACGGCACGGAATGCTCGCCGCGCAGCTCGGCGGCGAAGAGGGTGTGTTGGGCGGTTCTCAGGCTGGAGACAAAGGCGCATACGGCGCAATCGTGGCTGCCGTCGGCGGCGGCGGTAAAGCCATGCCCTGGCAGTTCGACGGGCGAGGCCGGCGAAGCAGCATGTTCGTGTTTGCCGCCACAGCCTGCGTGCGCCCGATCGACGTTCGGACGCTGGCAGCGTCCGCCACGACGTTCATGACCCTTGTCGGCCGCGTGGGCATGGCCGTGACTGGAACAGGCCGAACCGGCATGGTCGGCGTGGGCGTGAAAGTGATCGTGCCCGTCATGGCCCGGCAGCAAGTGCAGACCGCTACCGGCGACGGACAGCAGTCCGTAGCTCAACAGGCAGCAATAGGCGACGACTTGGCGGAACATGGGACGCGTTCACTCGGTGGGAAAATCTCGCGGTTCCGTACAATGTACTCATTGTCCACATGCCATGCAAGGGCTAGATGCATAAACATTGCATTTAGTCGCCGAGGATCGCCGCCAGGCGTTCACGGGTTTGCGGCAGATCAAATTCCAGCTTGCCAAATCCCAGCTCCGCCCCAGCCGCGATCGCCAACTGCTGATGCTCCGGGTAATTGGTAATCAACATGCAGCGAACGTGCTTAAGTTGTTCGTCCGCCTTGATTTGCCGAATCACCTCCAGCCCGTCGCTGTAGTCGGCGTCGAGCTTGCGGTTGACCAGCACCAGATCGAACGACCCGCCGCGCAGCGCCGAGAGCGTGTCGCCCGGCAGGTGCGTCTGAGTCACCTGGGCGTGATAGTGGTTTTCGATCAGGGCGCGGACCGCCGCATGATCGGGAGGGCACTGACCGACGTCGAGCACGTGTTTCATGATAAACCATTGATTTCCAGGGGTTAACGGCGATTAGGCCGCTCACCGGGCCGTTTCCGAATATGCCGGTTGGGTGCCTTCTTAAATTACCCACTCGCCCTGTTTTAGCCCGCTTTTGTTTGACACGAATAAGCCGGGGCAATTATACTGAGACTATCAGTCGGCGGTGATTGCGTCTATCTCCTTGTCTAGTTGCGGCTTGTCCCTCCATTGCGTCGGCAGGCTGGCGATCACGCGCCGTGCGAACCATCACGTACAGAGACTAGGGCACTTCCACGTCTGCGGCAATAATCGGGGGCGTCGTTCTCGAATTCTATTGTCAGGGCAGTGGGAATCGTTTGTTTAACAAAGGTAGGTTTCGATGAATCTCGTCGGAAAAATATTCGTCGTGCTCATTATGCTGATGAGCGTCTTTTTCTCGGCCATGTCGGTGATGGTCTATTCCACCCACAAAAACTGGAAGGACGAAGTCCTCCGCCGGCCGCAAGACGTCAAGCCGGGCCAAACGGTCGGACTGACCCATCGTCTGGAAGAGGAAAAGAAAAAGCATCTCGAATTGGAAAAGCAAAAGGACGACCTGAAAAAGCAGCTCGCCGCGCTGCGGGCCGCCAAGGTGCAGCAAGTTGCCAAGCTCGACGCCGAACGGGTCCGTCTGGCCCGCGAACGGGATGAAATCGCCGGGCAGTTGGCCACCTTGATCGACACCCGCGAAACGGCGATCGAGGACGTCCGCCTGGCGCAGAAGAACCTCAGCCGGTTGGGCGAACAGATCGACGGCCTGCGGGTGGCGATTCGCGACGCCCGCGCCCTGATCGATACCAAGTTTACCGAAGGGCTGGTGAAGACCGAGCAACTGCACCAAGCCAAGGGACAGTTGGACGAAATCCAGCGCCGCAATCTCCAACTGATCCGGGACGCCGACGAAGCCAAGAAACTCGTCGGGGATCGCGTCGGCGGGCAGGCCGCTGGGCAGCCGCCTCAGGTCGAGGGCTTTGTCACCGCGGTGAGCAACGAAAAGAAACTGGCCGAGATTTCCCTCGGCAGCGACGACGGCATGAAGGAAGGGCACGAACTGGAAGTGTTCCGCGACGGCAGCTACGTCGGCCAGTTG
>JBGTJT010000561.1:0-8186 GCA_041744995.1 Pirellulales bacterium
GGCTGAATTGGCGAGCCGAGGCGCTGCACGCGTTTCACAGGCAACTGCTCGCCGATCTGCGCGGCGCGTTGCCGCGCGGTAAGCTCTATCTGCTGGCCGACGGGCTGCTCACCTGCGCCGAGTTGCGCGAATTGGTGCAGCCGGCGCTGCCGCAGACGAGCCGACCGGACGACATCTTGCTGGCGGCGGGCCTCAAGCCGGAACTGTACGCCGACGAGAGTGCAATGTGCCTGCTGCGTCCCTATCTGGTGGCGCCCCCCTTCTCGACCGTCGCCAAGGCGTTCACCAATACGCTCAATCAGGCGACCGAAATCGACCGGCACTTTATCACGGCCCGGCGTCCCGGCGCGATGTTCATGCATCAGCCGCAGCAATTGCGGCTGGAATCGTTCGATGCGAAAAGCCCCTTCGGTCCAGCAACCACCTTTACCTGGCTGGCTCAGCAGTTGCAGCCGGCGGAAGGAGAAAGCCGCCGGCGGTTCACTCATGCGATCGCCACGCTCGATGCGCAAGTCATGTTCGACGGCGGATGGATGTTGCCGATGGGACAAGAGCATGCCACGGCGGACGTGATCGCCGCCTACCGCAACCTGCCGGCGATCAGTTTCTCGCAAGTCCCGGACATTCCGCAGCCGCTGATTGTCCGCACCGCTCGGCTGGGAACCGAAGGCTACTTGTACGCCGTTAACAACTCCCCCTGGCAGGCTCAATTGGAATTGGACGTGGGTGGGCTGCCGGCTTGGGAAGAGCTGACCGGCCGCCGCGAACTGCCGGCGGCGGAGGACGGTAAATGGACGATCACGGTTAAGCCCTACGATCTGATCGCAGTCAAGTTCGTCAGCGGCTTGCCGCGGATTCGCGGCGGTAAAGTCACCTTCCCCCAGCATTCGGTGCGCGGGCAACTTGAGCGGGACATTCGCGATTTGGTGGCGCGGGCCGCCTCTCTGGGCGAAGGCAAGCCATTGAAGGTTTTGGAGAACGGCGACTTCGAGGTCGCCGGGCCAGACAATGTGCCGCTTGGCTGGAGCCTCATTGGCGACGGCGTCACCGCGATGCTCCAGGCACAAGACGCTCAACAGGGGCAACACCGCGCGCGGCTGACCAGCCCCCGCGGCGTTGCCTCGCTCATCAGCGCGCCGTTCGCAGCGCCCGAAACGGGCCGGATCACGCTGAGCTTCTGGATGCGCAAAAACTCCGGGGAGTCGAATCCGCCGATCCGTATCGCGGTGGGCGCCCGGCATCGCAATCGCGATTACTACCGCTATGCGAACGTACCGCTGACTGATCGCTGGGAGCAGTATGTCTTCCAGATCGACGATTTGCCGCTGGCCGATATCGATCGTGTGCAGGTGCGGTTCGATTTAATGGCCGCCGGCGAGGTGGCGATCGATCATGTCGAGGTCTTCGATCTGTCGTTCAGCGAAAACGAACGCAAGGAACTCTCGAAGATCATTTCGCTGGCGAGTTTCAAACTACGCGACGATAAACTTGCCGACTGCCGCCGTGTGCTGGACGGCTACTGGCCCCAATTCCTGATGGAACATGCCACGCCGCCGGCCGGCGGCATGGTCCAGCGAGAGGAACCTCCGCCGCGCCGCGAGCCAGGCGTATCAACGCCGGAACGAACCGGCGGAAGATGGAAAAACATCCTGCCGGGATTCCTGCGGTAACGCTACTTCTCCACTTCGATTCGGTAATTGAGGTTCCGTGGACCGTCCACCTCCTCGATTCTCAACAGCAGCGTCTTGCCGAGCAGCTCGTCGCCGTCGAACAGGCGATAGGTTCTGGTGTCACGGCCGCGGTCAAGATCGAGCACTTGCGTTCGCATACGTCGGCGGTCGGGAATGAACAGCAGGCACTTGAACGACAGCGCATCGTCCGTATGGTTGATAATGTGCTGTTCGACCTCCAGATCGCCCTGATCGTTGAGGCGCGTGGCAACCTCGACCTCAACGTCGCCCAAGCCGATCTCCAAGTGTCGATATATGCTGAAGCGGTAGTTCTTGTCGGCGTTCACGTCGAAGTCGATGCGAATATCCTGCCGCCCGCTGCTGGCGTCGAACGGCAACAGCACCTCGAACGGCTCCACGGTAAGCTCTCCCGGCGCCATCTTAATATTTATTACCCGCGGCAAGACCCGCCATACCTCGGGCGTTGTCAGCGTCGCCTTGCCGCTGACGCCTTGCGGAAAATAGTTCCGCATGCGAAACGCTTCCTGATGCGGCCGGCCGAACACGCTGGGCAGTTGTACTTTGGCGAATTCAAACGACATCCGCATTCGTGTGATCGGCTCGCTCACCCCTGTGATGAACGTCGGCAGCGGGCCGACTGGAATCACTTGCCGATGGTCTTGCGTCGTGGGCGCGGTGGCTCGTCCCCAGATGTCGGTCAGTCGAATGTCGTCACCCAGGTACACCACTTCTTCAGTCGGAGAATCGTTCCAGATGACCATCACCGCTTCGCCGCTGCGCGTAAAGATGTGGTTCTTGCTTTGGTTCGGCAGGGTGATGCTCCCCAGGTACTCGGCGCCGGCCAAGGCCAAGGCGGTGGTCCGCCACGGCAAAAGCAACTCGCCGGGGGTGCCGTCGTCGTTCATCAATCCGCGGTCGGTGCTGAACGGTTGCGGTACGAAGATCGCATCGGCGCCATGGATTTTGGCGGCCAGCATGCGGTGAATAAGATCGGTGGCGCGCACGTCGTTGCTATAGCGCGCCCGCGACAACGGCTCGATCACCACCCAGCGACTGGCTTGCTTGCCGCGGTCGAGCTTCAGGTAGGTTTCCAACTCTTGCGGCGTCAGATCCGGGTCGGCCGAGTAGGACAGAAACTGCCACGGCGGATTCTCCACCGGCAATTCTTCGTTGATCCACCGCCAGCCGATGCCCACGGAGACCTCCTGGCCAAACTTGTACAAATCGCTTTTCAGTTCGCTGATTTTTTCCGGCAGATCGGGATAGTTGACGAAGCTGATGTCCTTGTCGAAGCCCAATTGCCACCAGCGAATCTTGAGGCTCAAGCGGTTCATCACCGCCTCCAAGGCCGGCTGCCAAAGCTCTTTCTCGGCGGAGAAAATGTCCGCGGCCAGCAGTTCCTCGCGGTCGCCGAAGCCGTCTCGCAATTCAGCCGGGGGATTGGCCAACAGGCCGATGACCTCGATGTGATGAAAACTCAGCCGCTCGGTGAACCGCACGATCTGTTCGGCCCGCGCGTTGTCCTGCGGGGCGAACCAGACCGGAAACTTCAGCCAGTTGATTCCCACATGCGTGAGCAACTGCTCCAGCGCCTTGAGCGGAACCGGCTGGTCGCCGTCGGGCAACGACCAGCCGAACTCGCCGTTGGTGGGCGCCGCGTGCGGCCGCACCACGGCGAGCGTAAGCGTTCGCTCATGGACGAGTCCCGCGTGACTGTCCATGGAGACGTTGACGCGATAGAAGCCGTAATCTTCGATCGGCGGATGCCAGACCAGCTTGCCCGCGTAACCGGCCGCCCGTTCCGTTCCCGCCGCCGTCGTCTTGCCGTCGAGCACCAATTGACCGTCCATCCGCTGGGTGTTGCGGGCGACGACGTTGCCCGCCACGTCGATCACCTCGAACCGCGTCTGCGGATCGCGGGTGGAGATGCCGGAGACTTCGCACTCGACGAGCACCTGTTGCGGGTCGGTGTAGACATTATGGGCGCTGTTCGTTCGCAACGTCATTCGCGGCAGGCGAGCGAACCACAACTCGTCGAACTCGACCACGCCCCGCAGATCGGGCCGACCGGTTGGTTCCAGGTGCAAGCCGATGATCGCGGTCGTGGCGTTCTCGTGCTCGGGCGTGACCGGCCCGACCTCGAGTTTCCCCCAGTGGGGCATGTGGCGCACCCGGCGGGAATAGGCCGTTTCCAATACGTGGCCGGCGTCGTCGAAGAAGGTCATGCTGACGTAAACTTGATCGCGCGTGAGTCCCTCGGCGCGAACCTGCGCCTCGAGGATGTAGCTGAATGTGGAGCGGATCGGGATCGGCGGACTGTAGCAAGCCGCGGCGCCGCCGTTGACCTTGATCGACAGTTTGTTCTCGCCGCCCGCGGCGCCGCCGGTGGTCGTTACGATCTCGACGTAATGAGGATACCCGTCACCTACTTTGCGCCGCCAACCGTCCGGCCAGTTGTCGTAGTCCTTGTCGAAGGCGGCCTCGAATCCCGCGGTAAACACCTCGACCGCATCGGGATGACGCTCGGCGTCGGCGGCGCCGATCTCGGTGGCGAACGAGCGATCGCGGACAATGACGTCGCCAGTTTCCTGACCCGCCAGCCCTGTCGGAACCGCCGCGAGAATGAGTAGACTAAATATCAGACGCATAACAATTGTAGCGATGATTACATGCGCAGTGTGGCGCGGGACGCCTCGTCCCTGAATCTGGTTTTCTCGACCTTCACTAGCATCGACCCGCCGGCGGTCGCGTCACCAGTTTCGCTGGACCCCGCCGCACGACAACTCACCCTGATACGACTGGAACGACCAATCGTGCTAACTCTCAAAATCGGTATCCAAACGGCGAGCCTTCGGCTGCCGTTAAGAAAAGCATTGCACACCGCGGCGCAGTTGGGGGCCGCGGCGGTCGAAATCGACGCCCGAGACGATCTGCGGCCGGCCGATCTTTCCGAGACCGCGGCGCGGCAGTTTCGCAAGTTGCTGGAGGATCTGAACCTGAAACTGGCCGCCGTGCGGTTTCGTACTCGTCGCGGGTACGACGTGGCCGACGATCTCGATCGCCGCATCACCGCCACCAAGCAGGCCATGAACATGGCCTACGCGCTCGGTTCGTCGGTGGTGATCAACCAGATTGGGCCAATCCCCGAACGGCCCGCTGAAGGCGAGCTGAACGACGCCTGGACGCGGATGACGGAAGCCGTCGTCGATATGGCCCGTTTTGGCGATCGGGCCGGGGCGTTCCTGGCAGCCGGCACCGGAACGGAGAGCGGCACACGGATGGCGGAGTTCATTCAATCCTTGCCGGCCGGCGCGTTGCGCGTGAACTTCGATCCTGGCCAATTGATCGTCAACGGGTTTTCGGCCACCGAGGCAGTCCGGGAGCTAGGCCCCTACATCGCGCACGTGCATGCCAGCGACGCGGTTCGCGACCTCGCTCAAGGCCGCGGTCTCAACGTGCCGCTGGGCCGCGGCGCGGTCGATTACGAAGACCTGCTCGCGCATCTGGAGAATCACGAATACCGAGGCTATCTGACGATCACCCGCGACGGCGCCGACGACCCGATCGGTGAGATTGGCCAGGCGGTCGAGTATCTAAAGAATCTGGCCTGAATCGCGGCCGTTGCTGGGCGGCCGAAGTCGATTCAGAACCAAGACTCCCTCCCGATTTGCTCGACGAACCGCGGCAGTTGCCAGATCACCACGCCGATTCCCAACGGGATGCACCAGTAGGCAAACAGGTAGAGCTTGCCGCCGGTAAGCCAGCGAACTAGCCACCACAGCGAGACCAATCCCACAACAAACGACACCGCCATGCCAAGGGCCAAAATCGAATAGGGCGTGGAAACCGTCTGTTCGGTGAGCAAATCCTTGGCCTCCAAAACCGTCGCGCCGCCAATCGCGGGAATCGCCAATAGGAACGAGAACGTTGCGGCACTCTCGCGCCGCATGCCGGTAAGCAGGCTTCCCACGATGGTGAATCCGCTGCGCGACAAGCCGGGCAGCAGCGCGCAGGCTTGAAACAGCCCGACCACCAGCGCCTGCCGGGCGGTGATGTTGACGTAATCGAGTTCGCCTTCGCTCCGGCGGGCCGACCAGATCAACAGCAAGCCGGTGATCGGCAGCAACAGCCCGGCCAATAGCGGGCTTTCCAGCAACGGCTTGCAGTAATATTTCAGCGGCAAGCCGACGACCACCGCCGGCAGCGTGCCGACTACGAGCAGCCAGATCACGCGACGGTCGTGGGTCAGCAGTCTGACGATCTGCCGCCAATAGAAAACCAGAATGGCCGCCAACGTGCCGGCGTGCAGCAAGATGTTGACTTCGACTACATCCGGCAGCGGCTGGTCCTGCCACCATTCGAACAACGAGCCAACCACCACCAAATGGCCCGACGAACTAATCGGCAGGAACTCGGTAATCCCCTGCACGACGCCTAATATGACAATTTGAATCCAATCCACGTGCGGCTGACCTCGCCAGAATTCAGAATCGGCGGAGTCGAACTCGCCGGATTGTGCAATCGTGAGGCCGTTCTGATGGAATTCTGGCGAATCCGTCAGGCTGGCCAGCCCAATTCTAGCTTGCGTATACATAAAAAAACCCCGCCGATCGAGATCGGCAGGGTCCAAATAGCGCGAGAATGTCCAACAAAACGATTATTCGTCTTCGTCTTCCTTGGACTTCTTCTTTTTCTTTTTCACCGAAAGCTTGTACACCCGGACCTTCGGCAGTCCGACGGGAGCGTCTCCCGCATGCCAGCGTTCCGTACGGCGAAGCTGCTCGATCCGTTCGGCGCGGGTCAGCACGCTGCGGTTCCGCACCAGGCCGGCGCTCACTTTGAGGCTCTTGTCGATAGTCATTCGTCCACGTCTCCAATACTCGCCGCCAACTGAGTCGGCGGAATCCGATGAATTCTGCGAATCCCTGAATTTACTCGATCCGTCGACGGCAAACAAGTCCACGGGCAGTCCATGTCCCTGACAAGCCATTCGGCAGATAACCAGGCAGGCCCAAGGTGGTTACGGATGCCCGTCTTTTACGTGTTTATCCAGAAACGCCACCGTCATGCGGAGCGTGCGGGACAGATCGGGTTCGCCCCAGCCGTGACCGGCCCCTTCGATGGCTTCCAACTGGGAGTCCACGCCTGCGGCCGTCAGCCGGTCGTGTAGAATTTCCGCCTGGCGAAACGGCACCAAAGGATCCTTTGTCCCGTGCAAGGTCAGCACCGGCGGATCGTCGCGATCGATATAGGTGACGGGCGAGGCCTCCTGATAGCGCCGGGGAGCGTCCTTGAGTGAGCCGCCCATAAATTGCACGAGCAGGCTGTCGGCCGACTGCGGCCAATCGCCGGTCGTTAGATCGGTCGGCCCGAAGATGTTGACGATCGCCCGCACCGGCGGCAGCGGGGCTTCGTCGCCGGCGGTCTTGGAGTCCATCAGCCCGACCAGCAAGGCCAAGTGACCGCCGGCGGAACCGCCCATCACGGCCAGGCGTTGCTTATCGATCTGAAAATCGTCGGCATGTTCGGCGAGCCAGGCCAAGGCGGCCCGCGCATCTTCCACTTGTGCGGGAAACGTATGCTTTGGCGCCAAGCGATAGTTGATCGACGCCACCACATAGCCGTGCGAAGCCAGCAATTGCATCACCTGCGGCGTATTATTCTTGCTGCCGCGCGCCCAGCCGCCGCCGTGGATGTAGAGGACGCCCGGATAGCGCGCATCGTCGTCTTGATCGAAGTTCGGCGGCAGATAGACGTCGAGCTTGAGCGATGTGTCGTCGATCGTGCGATATACCAGATTGCGGCGAACCTTGGTGGTCTGCATCGACTCGATCAAGTCGATGAAGGCCAGCGCCTCGGGTTGCGTGAGCACGCCGTCGCCGTTGGCGTCGGCGGCCGGATACTGCGTTAGCCATTGGGCAAACTGCTTGTTGTTTTCGCTGCTGGCTGCTTCGGCTTGTTGGCCCGCGGCGAATTCGATAAGGACTCGCAACGCGGCGGTATCGATCTTACCAGGGGGGGCGGCCCAGGCCCGCCAGGCGAGCGCCGTCGCCAGCAGGCCAACGCCGCACAACGCCATGAACATCAGGCGTCTGGCAATTGGAATGTTCCGCATGTGATAAGCTCCCCACAACAAAGCACGTGAAGGTAGAAAACTTGCAGAGACGACAGTGATACACCCCATGGCAAGCTACGGTTACGGCAACCTAGATGCCGGTTCCACGTAGGGAATCGACTCAGCAGGCGGCCCGTCCTTACCTTGCAGTTTACCGCACCGGCGGCTATCCTCAAGTGTTACGCGTCCGTAGCTCAATGGATAGAGCACTGGTCTTCGGAACCAGGGGTTGTAGGTTCGAGTCCTACCGGGCGCGCTTTCATTCCATGCAACGACTCAACTCCATCGGGTTACGATTGCTCAAGGCCGCAGCCATACTCTGGGCTTCGCCTTATACGTTGTTCGGCCTCGCCGTGGGCGTTGCCGGTCTCTGCAGCGGC
>JBGTJT010000562.1:0-6913 GCA_041744995.1 Pirellulales bacterium
CGAGAACGTGGTGCCGATCCATCTGGTCGAAGGCTTCGAGGCGCACCTGAACGAGAAGCGTTACCAGGAAGCCTACGAACTGGCCAAGAACGACGAATCGTTCCTCGGTCAGGTGCTGTCAGCCGGTCTCGGCAAGCTGTCGGCGGGCTACTCGCAAGCCATCGAAGCAATGCAAGAAGTGGGCGAGGAAGAGAACATGAAACTCGAGCACCGGCTGAGCTACATGGCTCTGATCGGTTCGGTCGCGCCGATGCTGGGACTGTTCGGTACGGTCCATGGCATGATCGACTCCTTCCGTGTGATCGCCAACGCGGTCGCCGCGCCCAAGCCGAAGGAACTAGCCGAAGGTATTTCGACCGCCTTGTTCACCACGCTGGTGGGACTGGCGATCGCGATTCCGGCCATTGCCGGCTACAACATTCTCCGCAATCGCGTGCAGCGACTGGTGCTGGAAGTCGGCATCCTTAGCGAGGGCCTGATGAGCCGCTTTCAAGACGTGGGCAAGAAAAAGGCTTAGTAAATCGCATGAGAATCAAATCGCGAAAATTTGGGACCAAGGCCGAAGGCGACATGACGCCGATGATCGACATGACGTTCCAGTTGATTGCCTTCTTCATGGTGCTGATCAACTTTACGGAAGTCGAAACGGACGAGCGCGTCGTGTTGCCGATTAGCGAAATGGCCAAGCCGCCGGAGACGCCGCTCGATCGGCCGATCACCATTCAGGTGACCGCCGACGGCAAGGCGTTGATCGGCGGCGACGAGATGGAAGTTGGCGGGCAGTTGGAACTGGCGCTCAACCGCGAACGCCGCGTGCTCGGTCGTCTGGGACGCAGCCCCGCCAGCGTGCCGGTGATTATCCGCGCCCACAAGGATGCCAAGACGGGCAAGGTGCAGGAAATCATTGAGTATTGTCAAGGCTCGCAGTTCGAGAAGTTCCGGCTCCGGGCGGAGCAAGAGATCGAAGGCCAGAACGATAAGGACTAGGCGCTATGAAGGTTCGCAACGCGGATCGCGAGAATGAGAAGATCGAACTGCAAATGACGCCGATGATCGACATCGTGTTTCAGTTGCTGATCTTCTTCATCATGACGTTCAAAATTGTCGCTCAGGAAGGCGATTTCAACATCCGTATGCCGGCCGCCGGCGTGCCGCAGTCGGACCCGATGGACGTCGAAACGACCACTCTGAAGGTTCGCATGAAGAGCAATCTCGAGGGCCACCTCACCTCGATAACACTCGACGACCGGGCGCTGACCCCGCCCCCCTCCGGCTCCGGCGCCGACGTATTCGACGTGCTGCGTCAGCGAGTGTTGGAAACGGTCGGCGACCCGACCGGCCCCAACAGTCTGGCCCCGGACACCGAAGTGGAGTTCGAGTGCGATTACAATCTCAACTACCAGTATGTGATCCGCGGCATCACCGCCGTCAGCGGCAAGATGGAGGGGAATAAGGTGATCAAGATCATCGAGAAGATCAAATTCGCCCCGCCCAATAAACAGGGCTAGGCGTCGCGCCCCGCTCATCCCCGCGGATGAAACCGCTGATGCACTTGCTTTAGCCGCGAGTGGTCTACGTGCGTGTAGATTTGCGTGGTCGCGATGCTGGCGTGGCCGAGCAGTTCCTGCACTTGCCGCAGGTCGGCGCCGCCGCCGAGCAGGTGCGTGGCGAAGCTGTGCCGCAAGGTGTGCGGGCTGACCCGTTCGCTCAGGCCGACCCGCGCGGCATAGAGCTTGACCAGTTCCCAAATGCGTTCGCGCCGCAGTTGCTTGCCGCGCTTGGAAAGCAGCAGCCATTCAGGCGGTTGCTTGGCCTGTTGGGCGAGTCGCGAGCGCTCGTGCTCCAGGTAATCGCGGACCGCCGCGATCGCCGGTTCTCCCAGCGGCACCAGGCGTTGCTTGTCCCCCTTGCCGTGGCAGAGACAGTACGCCTCGTCCAGATGCACGTCGCGAACTCTCAGGCCGGAGAGTTCCGAGGCCCGCGCCCCCGTGGCGTATAACAGCTCCAGCATCGCCCGGTCGCGCCGCCAGCAGGGGTCGAATCGGGCGGGGGCGTACAAGAGCCGCTCGACTTCCTTCCGAGAAAGCACGTCCGGCACGCGTTGCCAAAGTTTTTGGCTGCCGAGCAATTCAGCCAGGTTGTCCTTGAGCCGGCCTTCCAACTGCAAGTAGCGAAAGAATATTTTTAGCGACACCACGTGCCGGGCGACCGAGGCGGCCGCCAATTCCTCGCCCCGCAGCCAGGCGACGTAGTCGGAGAGGTCCGCAATCGACAACGCCGCGATCCGCCGCCGCCGCAGCCAGAGAAAGAACCGCTTCAGATCGCGCTGGTAGGCGGCCACCGTGTTGGCCGATAAGTGGCATTCGCTGCGAGCATAGTCGATAAAGGCCGCCAGGTAGTTCGACTCCTGGGGTGCCTCGCGCGGGGGAGCGCCCTGCTGGCCGGCCTGTCGTTTGAGTGTTCGTCGGGTGCGCATGGTGGATCCCCTGGATAGTATTCGGCGGTAAGATCGCTTCGATGGAAAGAATTCGATGCGACGCTGAAAGATAGCCCAGATGGCGGGCGACGTTGCGGGTGAGGCAAGGTATGCGGACAAACCCTTCTCCCTCTGGGAGAAGGTGGCCGAAGGCCGGATGAGGGCGCGGTGCTATAACGTGTTCACCCGAGATATGCTTGGGGCAGCGTCGATTTGCACCGCGCCCTCATCCGTCTGCTGCGCAGCCACCTTCTCCCAGAGGGAGAAGGGTTGGAAGGATACTGCACATCTGCTGCTCACCTGCTTGGCGCGCTACGCCTCTACCTCCGATCGGCTCGGCGGAAGCCTCGTCCTCCCCTGCCCAAGCCTCAAAGCTAAACCCTCCTACGCTCTCGACTTGGCGCATCTTGCGGCTACCGCTAAGTTTGTGCCATGGACCAGTTGATTATCGAAGAGCCGTACGAGTTCGTGCCGCCGCATCGGGGGCGTCGCTGGCCCGCCTGGATCGCCGGGGTCTGCCCCTGGTATTTGCGGCATCGCTTCGGCATCGCCTCGCACGAGGTCCGCCACGCCGACAGGCTGCTGGAGACGATCTCCGCAGGCGACGGCGTCGTGCTGGTGGGCAATCACAGCCGGCCCTGCGATCCGCTGGCCTTGGGGCTGGTTACCCGCACCATCGGGCGGCCGATGTTTTGCATGGCGAGCTGGCATACGTTTAAGGGATCGAGGGTCGAGCGCTTCGTGATTCGCCGTTGCGGGGCGTTCAGCGTGCATCGCGAAGGGTCCGATCACCGTTCACTCCATTTCGCCGTCGACGCGGTCGCCTCGGCCGAACGTCCGGTGGCGGTGTTCGCCGAGGGGTGCCTGTCGCGCTCCAACGACTATGTGATGCCGTTGCAGGAGGGGGCGTCGCTCATCGCCCGCATGGCGGCTCGCAAGCGAGCCAAGCTGGCGCCGCCTTGCAAGGTCGTCGCCCAGCCGGTGGCGTTCAAGTATTTCTTTCTTGGACGACTGGAGGAAACCGTGCTACCGGTCGTGGCGCGGCTGGAGGAACGGCTCGCCTGGCAGCCGACGCCCGAGGCGCCGCTGCTGCACCGGGTCCGCCGGATCGGCGAGGCGATGTTGGCGCTAAAGGAGTTTCAGTATCTTGGCGCCGCGCACGAGGGCGACATCCACGAGCGAATCGAGCGGCTGATCCATGCCGTGCTCGATCCCTTGGAGGAGGAGTACGGTCTGGCCCGCCGCGAACTGACCGGCTACGCCCGGGTGCAGCGATTGCGGGCGGCAATCTTCCCCACACTCATCGATGCAGAGACGACCGTCGAGACCAAGCAAGCCCTGCGTCGTCAACTGACCGCCATCTACGATTGCCAATCGCTGGGCACCTATCCGGCGGACTATCTTGGCGACGATCCGCCGCTGGAGCGCATCGTGGAGACGGTCGAACGGCTGGAAGAAGACATGACTGGCGAGAACACGTTCCACGGGCCGTGGCACTTGGTAATCGAAATCGGCGAGGCGGTCGAGGTCGCCCCCGGTCGTCAGCGAGGCGAGGCGGACGGGCTGATGCAACAGATGCGTGAAACGCTCCAGCGCATGGTCCTGGCCATCAAGCGGCCCGAGACAATCTCGCCGCTGCTGGAGTCTTAGGATTTAGGATTTAGGATTTCTGTGACGCGCAAGGACAACCTGACATGAGCAAATCGGAACACCGTTCGGTCGCGACCGGCCCGACCACCGGCCCGTGGTGGTTGCGGCTGCTGTTGGTGGCTGTCGGCTTGGGGCTTTGGTTCGGCACGCAGTACTTGATCGGCATGCGCGCCGTACCGGAGAGCGGCATCGGCGACACCGTGCTCGATCTACTCGCGCCGCTGCATCGCTACTTTTGGGAGCACGAGCAAGCGGCCGATTTGCTGTTGATCGTCAGTTCGGCGATCATCGATGTGCTGGGCGTGTTCCTGCTGGCCTGGTCGATCTTCGGCAAGAGTATTCGTCCGTTCCTGGGCTTGCTGATGCTGTTTGCCCTGCGGCAAGCGTGTCAGGCGCTGATCGCCCTGCCGGCGCCGTCGGAGATGATTTGGCGGCAGCCGGAACTGTTCGGCGTGCCGATCTACTCCCTGCTGGTCACACCCAAGGTGGCCAACGACTTCTTCTTTTCCGGGCATACGGCACTGGCGGTCTACGGCGCCATCGAGTTGGTCCGCTTCGGCGGACGCAGGTGGCTGCCGCTGGGAGCGGCGATCGCCGTTTTCGAGGCTGCGGTTGTGCTGGTGCTGCGGGCGCACTGGACGATGGACGTCTACGCCGGCGTGGTCACGGCGATTCTGATCGCAATCATAGCCAAACAAATCGCCCCGCCCGTCGATCGGATGCTGGGCAAGATCCGTAGTTGAAGTCGCCAAGACTTCTGGCGGTGCCATCCGGCGGCCTAATAATCGCGCAGCATGCTTTGGATCAGTACCGGCAGCTTGGAGAGCGTTTCGTTCTTGGCTTCGGTCATAGTATCCAGGGGCGAGAGACGGCCGTCGCTTTCGCGGGCGAAAACCGCCCAGAGTTGGCCGTCGGAGTCGTTGATGCCGATGGCGTCAACACGACCGTCTCCTTGCTTGTCGTCCATCGAGATGCCGGCGCCGCTCTCGGCGAAGAAATGGACCAGCGTATTGTTGGGGCTGTTCGACATGCCGTAGTTGGTCACTTCGGTATACGCCAGCCGGCCTTTGAAGAACAAATACTGGATACGGCCGCGGGCCGAACCGTCATGGGGCCAATAGGTGTCCACAATCGACAGCAACCGAGTCTTGCCGCGGTAGTAGGTGGAGATGCGATACTCGACTACCCCGTCCCCATTCTCGTCCCCTTCTTCCACATCGATGGGCAGCCACGGCTTGTCGAAGGCCGCCGCATCTTGGGAGAGTGAAATGAAATAGGCAGACAGCAAAACAGCCAGGATACGTAATGTCTTCATGACGGCGAAACCCACTTGTCTAGAGTTCAAGGTGACCACATTCCATGCGAATGTTCCGACGCTGGTTGTGAGGGGTCGCCTCCGGCTGAGGGCTATCGCGATTCTGATTGATTGAGCAACGGGTTTGTCGCCAAGACCGCCGTCCACGCACAAATACTCGAATCGCTGATACTAGCCCTGTTCTACTAGAAGTGGTTATTATAGCGAGACCGCTCTGGAAATGCACGCATATTTTGGCTGCGGGCGGACGAACGCCTTTTTGGTGGCCGGCAAGGTCCAAGTCGCTTATATTTGGCATGTTGCGGCGGTACGACAACGGCTCGCACTGCCGAGTTGTCTTAATCCAATCCTTCTTTTTGGCAATTTTTGCGACTCGAAAGGAGGCATTCGATGCCGTCCACCGAGGTACCGCTACTTTCACTCAGCGAGTTGTCGGAAGGCCAGGAGGCCGATCTGTTTCTGCTCCTCTCCGGCAAGCAAACGGCAGTGGCGCGGAACGGGTCGACCTATTGGAAAGTCACCTTTCGCGACGCCGGCCGCGAGATCTCCTTTCCCATTTGGGCCGACTCGGAATGGGCCGAGGCATGCGCCGGTACGTGGCAGCCGTGCGAGTTTTATAAGGTACGCGCCGTCTATCGCGAGACATCCTACGGACCTCAATTGGACATCCGCAAGCTGCGACCGGTCGAGAAGTCGGATCGCGAGGCGGGCTTCGATCCGGCGATGTGCCTGCCGCACAGTCGTTTCGACCCCGAGGAAATGTGGACGGAGTTGCGAAACCTTCTCGAGCAACACGTGGACGATGAGCAACTTCGCACGCTCGTGTTAAAACTGCTCGACGATTGCCAGGAGGACTTCCGGCAGTTTCCCGCCGCCCGGCGCAATCACCACGCCTATGCGTCCGGGCTGTTGGAGCACGTGTTGAACGTCACGCGGACCGCCCTCTATCTGGCCGAGCGATACGGCGAGCTCTACCCCGACATGTGTCCGCCGCTCGACAAAGGCCTGGTCGTCGCCGGTGCGGTGCTGCACGACGTTGGCAAGCTGCGCGAGTACGACTGTGGCCCGGAAGGGGCAGAGTATTCGCCGTCAGGCCACTTGATCGGCCACATTTTGCAAGGGCGCGACATGCTGCGCGAAGCCGCCGCCGAGTGCGACCTGAACGAGGAGACGCTGCTGCGGTTGGAGCATATCATCGTGGCGCATCAGCGGCTGCCGGAATATGGTTCGCCCAAACGGCCGCTGACGCCGGAGGCGATGTTGGTGCATTACGCCGACGACATCGACGCCAAGATGAACATGGTCTATCAAATACTGCGCGACGATGCGCTCCGTGGGCCGATGACCTCCGGCCGCAACGTGCTAGGGCATCCATTGTTTCGCGGACTCGACGGGTAGATCGCCGGCAGCTCGCCGTGGCGGCGGCGCTGGACGTCGCCCCCCAGCACGGCGAGCTTGGCGTCGAGACGCTC
>JBGTJT010000563.1:0-7519 GCA_041744995.1 Pirellulales bacterium
CCGCTTCGCCGAGGCGGCGAACATCTATCGTACGGCGGCGGCGCACATCGGCAAACATTACGGCGCGGATCATCCCGAACATGCCGAGGCGTTGGCGCAACTGGCCGATACGTTGCGCGCCTTGTCGCGGCACGACGAAGCGCTCCGCGTGATGGAGCAGTCGCTTGACATCACCGCCGCCGCTTACGGCAAGCAGAGCGCCGCCTATGCCCGAGCGTTGAACCAGGTGAGCCTGATCCATTCCTCCGCGGGCCGCTTGAATCTGGCGGTGCCGCTGGCCCGGCAGTCGCTGGCGATTCAGCAGCAGGCGGCCGAGCCGGATCCACTGGCGTGGATCGAAGTGCTGTTGAATCTCGCCTCGCTGGAGCGAACCTTCGGCCGGTTCGAACCGGCCGAACGGCTGGCCCGCGAAGCGCTCGAGCTGGCCGCCGCCGAACAAGGCACAGAGAGCCTCGATTATGCATTGATGCTCAACAACCTGGCCTACATTCTTTATCAGCGGTTGCGGTACGCCGAAGCGGAGCGGCGCTACCAGCAGGCGTTGGCCGTGTGCGAACAGAACGACGCCGGAGAGCATCCCACCCGCGCGACCGTGTTGATGAACTACGCCATGCTCCGCGAAGAGCAGGGGGGACTCCTGGAGGCCGACGCGATGCACCGCGAGGCGGTTGCTCTATTCGAGCGCACGCTGGGGCCGCGGCATCCGACGACCGCCTTGGCCCGCGGCAACTGGGCGGTCACCAAGATTGAACTCGGCCAAGTCGAGCAAGCCGCGACAATGCTGGCCGATTCGGCGGCCGCGCTCCGCGGCGCGGTGGGCGAGCGGCACGAGCATTACCTGATCGTGCTGGAGAACTCGATCCGCTTGAACAACGCATTGCAAGAGAAGGACGCCCGAGACGAGCGGCGCCGCGAGGTCACCAACCAGCTCATCGTGCAAGGGGCGACCGTCGCGCTGGAGGCCTTTGGCCAGAAGCATCCCGAATACGGCCGCCACCTGGCCAAGTTGGGTAACCTGGCCCGCGACGCCCGGCAGTACGGCCTGGCCGAGGGCCTGTTGCGGCAAGGAGCCGAAGTGCTGAAGGAAGAACTGGGCGAAAAGAATCCTGAGTACGCCCAGGCGATCACCGCACTGGGTCACGTTTACGGCGCGCTGCAGCAACCCGACCAAGGCCAGGGGCTGATCGACGCCGGCGTGAAGATTCTGGAAGAAACCACCGGCAAAGACCATCCCGAGTACGCGGCGGCGCTGGCCACCGCCGGCGAATTCTACACGGTGCTCAAGCGGCACGACGAAGCGGAACCGATTCTGCGCGACTCGGTCGACATCGTCGCCGCCCAACTGGGCAAGAAACATCCAGAGTATGCCCGTGCTTTACAACGGCTGGCGCACGCCGCCACTGTGCAGAACGACCCGCACCGGGCGGAGCGTCTGCTCAGCGAGTCGGCGAACGTGCTGGCCGAGTCGTTCGGCCGGCAGAACCCCGAATATGCGCAACTGCTGGGCGAGTTGGCTGCCGTCTATCACACGTTGCAACAGCCAGACCGCGCGGCCACTTTGGAGCAACAATCGCAGGCGATACTGGCAGGGGTCTATCACGAGGCCCAACGCCGCGCGGTACAGCGTTTGCAGCAAGAGTTGCAGCCCCGCACGGCGGAGCAGTAGGCAGGCTGCATCAAATAAGCCGCGGCAAATTTCCGCCGGATTCTACTTCCCAAATCAACCAGGTGGGCCGGATAGCGGTGGTGTTTCGAAATACTTGCCGTTGTCGATCAGGCGCGGGTCGCCGGTGCTTTTCAGTTCGGTCAGCAGTTGCCGCTCTAGTTCCGCCCGCTTCTTGGCGTAGTTCGGATCGGCGGCGACGTTGCGGGTTTGATGCGGATCGGCTTTCAGATCGTACAATTCTTCACGCGGACGCCGGCCGTAGACCCATTCGAAGTGGGCCTGCCACTGCGGATCGTTCCGCGCGCCCACCAGCCAGGCTTTGGTAGGCCCTGCGTCCTCATCGGGCAGCGTGGCCCGCGTGTTATTGGTCAGCTCTTGCATGGTCGGCGGATCGTCTCCGTCCAGTCGATACGGGTCGCCCAACGGCCAGCGATCGGGCCTGAAATTGATGATGTATAGGAAATCGTGCGTGCGAATTGCCCGTTGCGGATACGGCGCGTAGTCGGCGCGGGCGTTGTCAACATGCCGCTCGCGACCGATGAAAACGGCCGTGCGGCGTGGATCGACCTGGCCCGACTTGTCGGACTCCAGCACGCCGAGAAGACTGCGGCCCGTCATCTGCTGCGGGATTGCCACCCCGCCGAGCTCCAAGAACGTCGGCGCCAGATCGGTCAAGCTGATCAGGTCGTCGACCACCCGGTCCGATTTCGCTCCGCCCCAGCGAATCGCCAGCGGCACGCTCGCGCCGAAGTCGTACAGGTTGCACTTTCCGTAGGGGAAGCCGGGCGCGCCGTGGTCGCCACTGACGACCACCAGCGTGTTTTCCAATTCACCAATTTCTTCCAGCCGTTTCAGCAGGATCCCCAGCGCCGCATCGAACGCCGCGATCTCGCCAAAGTAATCGGCCAGATCCTCCCGCACTTCGGGAACATCGGGGAGGAAGGGGGGCATTTTTCCCTGGAGATCGTCGGGATCGATATTCCATAAAGATTTTCCCGATCCCTTGATCCATTTGCGATGCACGTTGGTCGGGCCGAACCAATAGCACATCGGTTGGCCCGCTTTTCGATCGGCAAGAAAGGCGTCGAAGTTGTCGCGCACCTCGTCGTAGAGTTCTTGCTTGGCAGCTTCGACGGTGGCTCCTTGATCGATAAGTCTCACGGCGGTTTGCGAGAACTGGTTGAATCGGCGGCCTGCCTGTTCATAGGCGTGCTTGCCGCCGTCGAACGGCGCGTCGTTTGGCGTACCGGGACTCCACACCTTGTAGGTCTTGCCCACGTGGTAGCCCGCATCGCGGAGCAGCAGCGGAAACGACGGCTGCGAGTCGTCCCATACCGCCCCGAGAAGGATCGACCCGCGGCCGGTTCGCCAGAAATGTTGACCAGAGACCAGTGCGCTGCGGCAAGGTGTACAGCTCGGCGCGGAAACAAACGCCCTCCGAAACAACACCCCTTCGCTGGCAATCCGATCAAAATGGGGCGTCCGCACGACGTCGTTGACCGTGCCAGGACCATCGATCTTTGCGTAGACGCTGGCGTGCCGCCCCCAATCATCCGCAAAGGCAAACAGAATATTCGGCCGCTTCGGCGGCTCATCCGCCATGATCGAAGTTCCGCCTCCGACGCTCAGCAGCAAGAAACAGACCACCACCAGACGCAGTACCAACATGTTGCAACTCCGTAGCCAAACAGGAACCAATCGAACTCTGGCCCGCGACAGGCGGCGCACCGAGACGCCTGCGCCGAGGCATCTCCGCTGAAGCCAGTAGTCTAATCGGTGGCGCCTACGGCCGCAAACTGATGATTGCAAGGTTGCGACCGGCCTGCACCCGCCGTCACCTTCCGCCGTCTATCATGCAATGGAGCAACGGCGGTGCAGTTTCCCTCCGTGTCAAGATTATTGCGGTTCTTAAGCAATGCCGCCCACGGCGGCGATGATTTGCTCGCAGAGACCGCGAAGAATCGCATAGTCCTCTGCTGTGCCACAGCCAGCGGATAGCTCGACGACGGGCGGCGCTTCCCGAACGCACACGTGGATGGGACGCTCACGTATCCAAGCATTCGACACTCTGCCCTTGCGAGTTCGCAACATACTCGACGCCTGTTTTCCCCTTCGCGTCGTTCCACTGCGAGGTCAGCCGCTCAAAAAGTTCCGACATCCAGTCATCATCGTTCGCTGCGTCAGGACCGACATATTCGTTACCCGCCTGAAAGGTTTCGAACCGCAATTGCGTGTCGAGGTGGGCTTCTTGAAAGGTGGCCGGATCTTCTTTCATTGGAACACGGGAGATTTCTACGTCACCATTTTTATGAACCCACAATACGTGATGGCCGGCCGAATCGTCGCACTTGCGAACCATGTCTCGAAGCTGGTCGACTGTGGGCTTGTTGTCGAGATTCATTGTCATATTCCCGTACTCGAAACTTGATCTCCTGTTCTGTTCCAATTCTGTCTGTCAGAGTCAGCGTAGTCAACCGCAGCTTTTCCATCGAACCACCGACTCGGCAACACAACGCCGGCAACCAGGCCGGCGACGACTGCGCAGGCGATCAGGATACCGCCGACCAGGAACGTAATAAAAAAGCCGCCGAACTCGCCACGTAGTTTGGGGACTGAAACCGACTTTCACCAAGCCAAGTTGATCCGCCAGCCACACCGAGACCAGCCCAGCCCCGAATTGTAAGACGGGAATAAATTGTGACAGCGCCGTCAGCAGACCGCCAACGATCATCCGCCGGGCGAGCGAATTCTTGGCCACGCACAGCCACCAGCCCATACTAAGCAGCACCGCACTCGCGGCGAACATGCCCAGGCGGCCTTGATCGCGTGTCATACCCCAGCCAAGCAGCACAGGAACGATCATGTTCAACACGAACACAAGCGGCCAGGCGAAGACGGCAAGCTCCTTGTCGAACTGGCGCACCTTCGGTTTGGCCACCTCAATGGAAGAGTCGCTAAACTCCGGTGCCGCGTAGGGATTCGTCGCGTCGGTCATGGTGACAAATTATAGACGAGAATCTGCATCAACTGCTCGGCTTTGGCCAGATCGCGCGGCGTGATCATCTCGCGGTCCAGCGGGGCGGGGCCGCCTTCGAAGTGACGGATGGTCGCCTCATACGGCCGCCAGTTCAGTTCGCCCAGACGGACAAGTTCCCCGAGCTGTTCGCCGCCAGTCGCCTCGGCGTAGGCATCGTAGATCAGTTCGCTGCAATAAATGGCCTCGTCGTCCATCCGGTACCGCCGCCGCAAGGGCAGCCAAACAACCGGCCAGCACGGCCGCCACCACTCGAAGTTCCCGCCGCTGACGAGACAAGGAAAAGCTCTCACGCTGCGGTGTTCTGACAAGCCGAAAGGTTCACGTCGTCCTTGTCCATTGTCTCCCTCCGTATTCCCTCATCATAACGCCGCGATATGCCTCTGTCATGCGTTCTTCACTGAAGGGGAGATGGACAGAAAAATGTGGTACCGCAAGCGACGAATCCTACCGAACGGAATCCAACAGCCGCCGGCATGTTCCCCTGATTGCCGTAAAATGTTAAAATAGAAGCGGAAGGACAGGAAGTTGTCATACTCCCGAAAGGTGACGCTCATGCCGTATGCGGATTATTCGCCGGAAGAAGTCGAATCGCGCGGCGAGGCGATTTACGAGCGGCTGATTCGGCCCCAACTCGAAGCGGGCAACATTGGCAAGTTTGTGGTCATAGACGTCGAAACCGGTGAATTGGAACTGGACGCGGATGATTTTCAGGCAACCAAGCGGGCGCTGGATAAGCGGCCCGAAGCGGTTCTCTACGGGTTGCGCATCGGGCATCTGACCGCTTATACCCTGGGTGGACACAACACGGCGGGACAAGGATGATCCAGGCAACCGGACGGCGCTGCCACTATCATGGCGTCAGCCAGTCTCCTTCTGCCCTCTCGAAACAACCATGCGATTTCTCGTGACCAACGACGACGGCGTCCACGCGCCAGGGATTGCGATATTGGCCGAGGCGGTCGCGCAGTTCGGCGCGGCGACCGTCATTGCGCCGGACGAACCCGCCAGCGGGTGCAGCCATCTGGTCAACACCGGCCGGCCGCTCAAGCTGACCGAGCATGGCGAGAATCGCTATTCGATCGATGGGTCGCCGGCAGACTGCGCCCGGGTCGGCGCGCTGTATCTCGATACCGACGCCGATTGGATCGTCTCCGGCGTCAATCATGGCGGCAACCTGGGCGTTGACATTTTCATGAGCGGCACCGTCGCGGCCGTGCGCGAGGCGGCCTGGCTCGGCTTGCCGGGCATGGCCTTTTCGCAGTATCGCAAAACGCCCGGCGAGTTCGATTGGAGCAAGACGGGGCGGTGGGTCACGCGGGTGGTCGAGCAACTGGTCGAGGAGGAGCTTCCGCCCGGGGCGTTCTGGAACGTCAACTTCCCCGATCTCACGGGCGAGGTCCGCGAGCCGCAGGTAGTCTTTTGCGGCCTGGAATACGGCCACCTGCAAATGGAGTATCACCACGAGGACGGCGCGCTGCACTACCGGGGCGTCTACCACGATCGCCGCCGCAATCCGGGGAGCGACGTCGACGTCTGTTTCTCGGGCGATATCGCAGTCACGCAGATTCTGCCGCAAACCACCGCGCATTGAGGCTGCAACGGCCACGTTTCCCATGAATATCCGATCCGACGTTCCGATCGACGATCTTCGCCAGCCGCCGCCGCTGGGCAAGTCGCTGTACGTGCTGCTTGGACTGGTGGTTGTGACCTTCCTGGCGCCGGCGGTCGGCGGTTTCTTTCCGCCGGACGACTGGTACGCCGCGCTGCGAAAGCCAGATTGGAATCCGCCCAATTGGCTGTTCGGCCCGGTGTGGACGGCGCTCTACCTGGCGATGGCCGTAGCCGCCTGGTTGGTGTGGCGGAGGTGGGGTGTGCGGTACGGTCGTCTTCCGCTGACGCTGTACTTCGTGCAATTATTCCTCAATGCGATCTGGTCGCCTCTATTCTTCGGGTGGCATCTAATTGGGTTGGCGCTGGTCGACCTCCTGATGCTGTCTCTGGTATTGCTACCCACGGTCATTATCTTCTACCGCCACCATCGTGTGGCCGGCCTGCTGCTGGGGCCGTATTTGGCCTGGGTTGGCTTTGCCGCGGTATTGAACTTCGAACTATGGCGAATGAACCGCTAACCGGCATATTCCGTTGGCGTGCCGCGCCGATTGCGACTAGAATCGAAGCTGGCAGTCGGTGCCTTGTATATGGCACACACGGGTGCCTTCATGCCTTTGATGCGGTAGATCCTTATGAAACAGATACTTGCCGTCGTCGTCTGCTTGCTGTTGGCGCCTGTTGCCCTCGCCGCCGAGCCGGAGTTTGTGGGTCGGCTGGCGTTGTTGACCGAGCCGGGCGTGGCGCAGCAACTGCGGCTTTCCGCAGAGCAGCTCGAGCAACTCGACGCGTTGATCGCCGATCGCGAAGACGAAGTGCTCGAACTGGTGCTCGAGATCAAGGATCTGCCGGCGGACGAACGGACCGCGCGGCTGGCGCCCTTTGTCGCCGAGAGTGAGAAGCTGGGGCTGGCCCTTTTGACCGAGGAGCAACTGCAACGGTTTCGCAGCCTGGAACTACAGGAACGGGGGCTGCTTGCGGTCGACACGGCCGAGGTGGCCGAGCAACTGGAACTGACCGAGGAGCAACGGACGGAGATTGCCGAAGTGGCCGCCAACTGGCGGCAGGCACTGGAGCGTTCGCCCGATCGGCGCGAGACGGTCAATAAAGTGTTCGAGAACACGATGCGCGGCCAGCTCACCGCGGAGCAATGGGCCGCCTGGGAACAGCTCGTGGGCGCGGTCACCGCCGACGGCGCGAAACAGGCT
>JBGTJT010000564.1:0-3629 GCA_041744995.1 Pirellulales bacterium
GCGGAGGCCACGCTGGCGTAAGCAGTGACCATCAGCACTTGAGCGCCGTGCGGCCGTTGCTCGAGCCGGCGAATGAACTCCAGCCCGTTCATACCCGGCATATTCATATCAGTGATTACCAAGTCGTACGACTGGCGGTCCATCGCCGCCAGCGCCTCCACGGCGCTGGAGCAGCAGTCGACGCGATGTCCGCCGTGGCGGAGGATGTCGGCCAGCGACTCGCGGGCGTCGCGATGATCGTCGACAACGAGTACCTGGCCGGTAATGACTTCGACGTTGGGCATGACGGCGTTCATGCGGCCATCCTTTGCATGCGAGGTTGATGAACGGGAAATCGCAACGTGAAGGCGGCGCCCCCTTCGGGACAATTGGCGCAGGTGACTCGGCCGCCATGGGCATCGGCCACTCGCTCGACGACGGCCAGCCCCAGGCCGGTGCCGCTCCCCTTGGTGGTGAAGAACGGCTCGAACACCCGCCGCGCCGACGGATCGTCGACGCCGCGGCCGCTGTCGGCCACCTCCAACTCGACTCCGCCGGCCACCGCCACTCCGGTAATCACCAGTTCGCCTCCGTCGGGCATCGCGTCGACGGCGTTGAGAATCAGATTCATTACCGCGCTGCGAATCATGTCGGGATCGGCCCAAAGTTCCAGGTCGATCGGAATGTCACAATGCGCGTCGATGGCCTGCGCGTCGAACTGGGGGGTGAGATTGGTCAGCAAGTCGCCGATAAACTCGGTCAGGCCGATCTGCATTTTCTTGGGTTCTCGTTCGCTGGCGAAATGCAACAGATCGTTCACGCAGACCTCCAGCGCCGAGCAACCCGACTCGATCTTGGTCAGGACGCTCAGCGCATTATCCTGATCCGACAGTTGGCGGCGCAACAGGCTCAGATAAAGCGTCACCGGCACCAGGTTGTTGCGCACCTCGTGGGCTACGTGGGTGGCGATCTGCCCCAGGTCGGCCAGCCGGTTCTTGCGCGCCAACTGGCGATTCTTGATCTCCAGTTCCTGCGTCAGGCGCTGGACTTCGCCGCGCAGCGACTCGTGCGTGCGCTCCAGCCGCAAGGTGGCCGTATGCCAAGCGCCCAGCACGGTTTGCAAGTCGGCTTGTTCGTCGAGTTCCGTGTCTTGGCGGTTCGTGGAGTGGTCGGACATGATTTTAAGTTCCTGAAGAAAGATCGAGCGATGACGCAGTGGATTGATTTGCCCCGAAGTACGCTCCATGTACCTGGACTGCCGTGTGGGCCCCGTCGATGCGGGCGGCGGTTTCGTCGCGGCAGCGGATCATGGCTTGTTCGCTTTCCCGTTCCTGCTGCACGATCTGCCGCAGCATGCGTTCGCAGTCGGCGGCCAGTTCGCTGCATCGGGCGCGATCTTCGTCACTCGACCAGCGCCGGCGGTCGGGATCCTGCTCTCGAAACGGCGCCAGCCGCCCGTCGAGCGCCAACAACTCGTCCAACAGACGTTGTTTGCCCGACAGCAGCTTGAGCAGGACGTCGATTTCGTTGCGCTCGATCAGTTCGGCCTGCCGTCGGCCCAGATCGCGCAGCGATGTGAGCACGCGATGCTTGCGGGCGACGAGTTCGGCGAGTTGTTCTGTGGATTCGTACATCGGCAGAATGCGTGGTTCGGTAATGGGCTTCAAAGCGTGGTGAGCCACTCGAGCAGTTTATTCCACTCCTCGCGTGTAAAATTGGTCGTTTCGGTAAAGTTCGCGGCAGCGTCCATTTGGCTCAGGACAACCTTGGCCTGTTCCAGCGCGCCGCGGGCCTCGACCGGCTTGTTGAGTCGGCGATGGCAGGCGGCGATCAGCAGGAAGGCGTCGAGCACTTCCGGCTCTTGCTGGTAAATGTTGGTGGCGTCGGAGAAGGCGAGAATCGCCTGTTCGTAGGCGCCCGACTCGTACTTGCCCAGGTCGAACAGAATGGTTCCCCGAGCAAAGTAGCAATTCCGCAGAATCGTCCGCTCCAGTTCCGTCAGTCGCTGCACGTCGCTACGTCGGCTCAGTTCGACCTGCACTTGCTTGTAATGTTTGAGCGCCTCGCCCAGCAGATGCTTCAGCTCGGCGGTGGCGGCGACTCGGCTCGATTCAATCGTGACCGTCTCCAACTTCTCAATCGGTTCCTTGGCGGCCTGGCGGTAGGCCTCGGCGATCAGATACCGCGACTCCAGTGTCTGGGCCGCGTCGGGATAGCGTTCCACGGCTTCTTCCAGGCGGGGAATCGCCTCTTCGTAGTCCTCGGCCAGATACGACAGGCGTCCCAGCTCAAACAGCGAATCACGCCACTCGATGCTGTCGGGCGTCAATTGCAGACTGACGAGGTTTTCGCGGAGCAGATCGATCGCCTCTTGCGTCTGCCCCTGTTCTTGCAGCGCCTCGGCGATCAGCAGCCGCGCCCGATAGGTGACCGGATCGAGCGGATACTGCTGAAGGCATTCATTGAGCGGTTGGATGGCGGAATCCAATTCGCCCAGCGCCAGCCGGGCTTCGCCCAGTCCGACCAAGGCCATGGCCCTCCGCCGCCGCGACTCGTTCTTAAGGTATTCCTCGAACACGGTGATCGCGCTTTGGTAGTCGTGGCCCAATAGAAAGCACTGGGAGGCCTGCCACAGGTCCTCGGGGTATTCACGAAGTGCGATTCGCAACCGCGCCAGCCGCACGAACTGAAGCCCGGCTTGACGGAACTGCCGACGCGCCTCGCGGCGAATCTCGTCGCCGCGATCGCGCTGCTTGCCGGCCGCCACTGCGTTGAGCTGCTCGCCCCACGCCAGATAGGCCTCCGCTTTCATTTTTTTGGCATCGATGTGGGGAAAGAACATCGCCAGGTGATCGGTTAGTTGGACTGCTTGATCGAACTTACCGTCGCGACGGTAGTCGTCGTAAGCGGCCCGCAGGCGCCTGCGGAAGTCGTCCAGCGAAAGCCATGCATTCTTGTAGGTTTGCCGCTCAACCTCGTTGGCGATCTGCTTGATGATGCGTTGATAGTTCTCCAACGCTTCCTCGTCCCGACCGAGCTTACGGAGCAGGTCCGCTTCGGTCAGACCGGCGGCCAGACCTTCCGGCGTCTCGAAATACTGCCGCCGCGCCTTGCCGAGTTGCACCAGCGCCGCTTCGTCTTGACCTAATTCCATCAGACACAAACCGGTCAGGTAGAGCGCCTTGCGGGTGGCGACGTTGCCGGAATTGTCTTGTCCCTGGGCGCGGCGAAAATCCTTGACCGCCTCTCGATACAGCGCTGCGGCGGCTTGTTCCTTCTCGGCAATCGATTCGAGTTGCGCCGCGGTCGGCGTCTCGCCGGCCGGCAACGCCAATCGCTGCCGGGCCGTCTCGTCTTGCAAGCGACGCGCCCCCCGCATCGCCAAGCGGCCTTCCAGCACAATCACCACGCCCCGATACAGTGCGGTGGGAGGAATCAGTGCCAGCGTTTGCCGGCAGCGTTCCGTTTCACCCATCTCGAACAGCATCGCCGCCCGCAGCAGCAGCGCGGCGTGCCGTTGAGCGACGGGCAGTTTCGGATCGGCCAGGTATCGTTCGTTGTAATCGAGCGCCTGGGGATAGTTGGGAGTTCCGCCCGCCAGGTAGGCGCCGGTCAGGTATCCGAGGATTTCCGTTTGCCGCTCCGGCAAC
>JBGTJT010000565.1:0-2595 GCA_041744995.1 Pirellulales bacterium
CCGCGGCGGATTGCACGGCTTCAGCGGCGCGGCCCGCGGTCCCATCGAAGCGCTCGCCCGGGAATTTGGATGGCAGCCTTCGGAACTGAAGTCTTCCGGATGCCGCATGGCGGACGAACACCTGTCGACCCGCCTCGGCGATATGCTGGCGGGACGGCCGCCATTGTGCCTCTGGTCTGCCGGACTCATTCATGTGGGTCGGCACTTCCGCACCGCCGGCGGAGAGAAAATCATCGTCAGTCGCAATGCAGTGGAAGCGGAACGGCTTGAGGCCGCGCAGCGAAACGATCCGCGGAAGGCTTCCTCGTTGATCGTGCCCGACGATTTTGCCGGGCCGTCGGCCCTGGCGTTCGGAGAAGACGTTGCAACGGCAATCGGTCTGATCAACCGCTATTCCAAGTCGGCCGCCGACAACCTGGTGCGGATCACCCGCCCCGAGGGCGTCATCGAACGCCTGGCCCTCAGCCACGGCGCCCCGGCCGATGAGCTGCGGGCAATCTAGCCCGCAAGAGTGGCGGTCAACTGACGTTCTCCAGCTTGGGAAACCGATCGTGGTAGAGCAGCTTTTCCCACCACCGGGCGGGTCGCAGTCGGGCGTCCCCTTCCGCCACCACATGTTCCTTGCCGCGGCGGGTTTTTAGTAGCAGTTTCCCGTCCGGCTGCACTTCGGCGACTACCCAAAACTTATCGACCGAATAGGTATAGAGTTCGCCGCGCGGCGCTGCGTCGACCGACCGTGCTCGGCGGCCCGGATGGGACGACGCCTTAGACATTCTAAATACAACCGGATCGCCGGCCTGATACCTGGACACGGAACGGTTTCCTCTTGTTTCACGAAATGGACTCGGCAAGTTCATCCTACCGACTATTGCGAAACAAGCAATCGACACCCGTGCTAAGTTCTGGGCGATCTAATCTCCGACGCCAATATCGTCGTCGAAAGCGCTGAAGATCAGGCTATTTTCACGTTCCTCATGGGCCTGCAGGCGGCGATGGAACTCTTGATACCGCGAGCAGAGCCGCGGCAGCGAACACTCGCGCCCCTCGTGATACAGAGCTTGCTCCGCCAGATCGACGAGGTTGCAGATTTCCAGAAACAGATCGTCGTGTTCGCGCCGCAGTTGGTCCGCTTCCTCGGCCAGGCGGGGCGCTACATCGACGGCGTCGTCAAAATAGCCGTAGGCGTCCTCCAGCGCGAAATGCATGGCCAACTGGTCGCGCAGCCGACGCAACAGTGAAACCCGGCGCTGCCACCGCATCCGGCGCGGCGGCGGTTGAAAGACCTCGTGGCAAAGGTCGACCAATTCGGCCAATTGCCGATTCTCTTCCTTGATCTCGGCAAAAAAGGCGGCGTTGATCGAAACCGCGCCCGTCGCCAGCGGCGACGACTTGGAGAAACTGCCGTTATCCAGCGAACGCGAAAGCAAGGACATCTTGCACCTCCGTTGCGTACGCATGCGAAACGTGACCGGTTAGCTGCTAGCTAACTAGGTCGCGAGCGGTCCAAACCATCGGCTGCAAGACAAGAGAGTAGACGACGTCGATTCGCATGGCAGGGTAAATTCAGACAAGCCCCTTCACCCGTCTGTCACTCTACCATAACCGGCGAGCGTGTCAAAATTTCTCGGCGAAGAATGGTTAGCCTGCTAAGTGAACAAGCATCAACGGAAACCGATGCAAGGGCTGGTCGAGTCGCGGGAGCGGCTCGACATTATCACGGCGGACGCTGGCAGCGTCCGCCACGAGGTGCCTAATCCAGCATCGAGTCGTAGGCACGGCTTCGGCGTCGGCGGCGGGGGCTTTGGGCCGCGCGGCGGGGTATTTCGCCTTCCACAAACCAATAGCCACCCAACAACTTATAGAAAAACAGAATCAGAAAGGCGCCGGCCGTGGCGACCAGAAAACCGAGCGGGCTGAGCGGCGAGATGCGGGCGCCTTCGTAAAAGAACGCCAAAATGCCGCACCCAATCACCGCCCCGCCGATGCCCATGCAGAGGGTGGCAATTGCCCCGCCCGGATCGCGGCCCGGCATAATCGCCTTGGCGAACAGTCCCACCAAGGTGCCGAAGCCGACCCATGCCAGCATCAGGTTGGCCCACTGCTGCGCCTGTGGAGGCAATTCCAAGCTTTCCATCACAGGGTCTCCCGAGACTTTCGGCGCATAGCGCCGCTATGGTTTCGCTCAATCGCTACGTTCGTTATCGTCCCGCGGACCGAAATACTTGAAAAAAGCGAGGAGGGGACGGCCGAACAATCCAAGGAATGCAGTTATCTATCGGCCGCCGCCTGATTGGCGATGGTTGCCCGATAGTGCCGCGCAACCGCCTCGACCGTTTGCTTGACATCGAAACGGTCGCGGCAGATGGCGAGCGCCTCGTTCGCCAGTACTTGCGTTTGCGTGCCGTTGGCAAACACCTCGGCGATCGCCTCGGCCAGAGCGGCGGGATCGTTGGGCGGTACCAGTCGCGCCGAGAGAGGCATTGCCGAGTCGCGATAAAAGATCTCTCTCGCGCCGCCGACGTCGGTCGCCACCACCGGCAGGCCGCAGGCGGACGCCTCCAACAGCACCCGGCCAAGCGGTTCCTGTCGGGCGGC
>JBGTJT010000566.1:0-7180 GCA_041744995.1 Pirellulales bacterium
CGCTTCCAGAGCACGAAAAGGCGAAGTTCGCCCAGTAGGCGATGGCCACCTTCACCTCATAAGGGTCTTCGTCAAGCATGGCGTCGGCGGCGTTGTTGGTCACCACGCCCCCGCCGCTCTTGCCGTCTTTGAGTGCTGGAAACGGCAGCCGGCCGCTCTGATCTATTTTCGGTTGTTTGGCATTCTTCTGCGCCATCTCATCTTGGTATTCGCTGAAATCGGGAATCGAGCCGGTCGGCACCTTCGATTGCTGCACGACGCCGCCCACGTGGTCGGTGGAACCGACCAAACCGTTGAGTGCATGGGTCGCCATCGCCGCATATCCGCCGCGAGCCTGCATCGAGGCGCCCGGCGAGAGCCAACTGATGGCTCGCGGGGCGGCCTTGGCGAAGGCGATCGCCACGCGGCGCGTCTGCTCGGCCGGGATGCCGGTGATTTCGGCCGCCCATTCCGGCGTGCGATCCTTCAGTTCCAGATTCCACCATTTGACGACGCCATGGCTGAGGTTCTCTTGGAAGTCGGCTTCTTCCACTTCCTGACCGGCCACGAAACGATTCTGTCCATCCTCAAAGTCGCCCACGAACTCGCGGCTCCACAGCCCCTCAACCAGAATCACGTGGGCCATGGCCACCGCCAGCGCGCCATCCTCGCCGGGGATCACCGGCAGCCATTCATTGGCCTTGGCGGCCGTAGCCGACAGCCGCGGATCGATCACTGCGATTCCGGCCTGATCGCGGACCTGCTTCCAAATGCTGATGGCGTGCGGCACCTGCCGATTGGAGGCCAGCGGGTCGGCGCCCCAGCAGAGTACGTAGCGGGTGTTCTCCAGATCATAGTCGCGATAGTCCCAGAAGCCTTCCGTGAAGTAGGCCCCAAATTTTTCGGCCTCGGCACAGATGGCCGAATGACTGACGCCGTTGGGGGAACCGAAGATTTTGGGCAAGGCCGAGTAGATCACGTCCCGCATGAAGCTGTAGCGGCCCCGGAACAGGGCGAACTTGTGCGTTTCGTCGTTGGCCCGCAGCTCCATCATCCGATCGGCGATCATCGTGAGCGCCTCATCCCAGGTGATCGGGACGAACTTCGGATCCTCGTCGCGGCCCTTGTTGGGGTTCGTTCGTTTCATCGGCACCTTGATGCGATCCGGGTCGTACACCTGCTGCAAGGCCAAGTGGGGCCGAGGGCAGATCTGGCCATGATTGGCCAGCGCGAGCGGATTGCCGCGCAGCTCGACGGCCCGGCCGTCCACCACGCGGACCTGCACCGGGCACCAACTCGTGCAGCCCTGGCAAGTCGAAGCGATCCAGCGGCCGTAGGCTTCCTGCTTGCTTTCGCCCGGCGTCGCGATTGCGAAATGGTGCAATAGCGGGCCGCCACCGGCCAGGGCCAGCAGTCCCACTCCGGCACCCGCCTTGAGAAAAGACGGAGTTGCTTGAGTTGGCCGCGGGGGGTTGGGGGAGGGGAGTCATGGCAGCGTCCTTTGTCAAAAGATGTGGAGCGGTGTTTCGGCTTGTCCACCCAGCACCAAGGCCAGACGGAAAAACGCCCCTCCGACCACGATCATGAAACTGGTCAGGGCGATCATTCCCACCTGCAACTGGCGATGCGCCGCCTCGCCGCGAAGCACGGACCAACTCCCCAACAGCAACGGCAGCACGATCCCTAGGCCAATCCCCAGGTACCAGAACATCGGCCCGTAGCTTTCGTTGGCGGCGGCCAGCGCCTGCCGATCCGCCAGCGTTCCATACTTGAGGCTCAGCCACCAGAAGAAATATGTCGCCAATTGCATGAGCAGAATCGTGGCCAGCGCGTTGCGCACCAATCGCAGATCGCCGAGAAAGGTGGCGACATGCTCCGCATCCGCCAGGCGGCCCGTCAGTTTCATGCGGAGCAAATGCACGAGCAGCACAATCGCGATCCCCGTCGAAGCGAAACCGAGGATCGAGGCCACCACCGTCGGCCCGGTATTCCAAAGCGGACGCGATACATTGATCGCCAGCAGCAAGCCGTGATACGTTCCCACGATCACCGCCAGCGGCGCCAGGCAACGGCCCAGCCACTTACGAACTTCATCTACCGGGTTGGCATTCTGCCATTTCAAGGCATATGCGAGTGTGCCGATTAGCAGCAAAGGTTGGAAAATGCCGCCCCACCACAGCGGCGAATGGGGATTAAAGTTGATCAGTGCCTGGTAGAGATGGAAGGGCCGCCCCATTTTTAGCAGCAACAGCCCCAGTCCCGTGGCGACCAGCAACAGCGACAGCCAAGCCGCCGTTTTGCAAATGCGGCGGTACTTGCCATGGAACAGTTCGTCCAGCAAGACGGCCAGCAACAAGGCGCCGACGCCCGCCCCACCAAAAAACAGATCTAACGCGACCCGCCAGTCCCAGAACACGTGCGCTTGCGTTTCGTAGATGATTTCCGGCGGCATGGCGATGGTTCCTTACAGGCACTTCCAATCTGAGCTTCATCCGTTCTCGTATCGTGGACCAGCACAGGACGGTATTTTCCGAGACAGACCGTTTTCGGGATTCTTCCTTTGCAATACTTAGGCCGTTTGCGGTGTTCTTCTCTAGACTTCCGAAATCAACGCGTTAGCAGCCAGAAATATAGACCGACCACGGAGAGCGGCTTCTCGAACAGGAGAGAAGCGTGCTCCTGGGGCGCGCACCAACCGACGGAGGCGCGCGGTTTCGCTCGTCCGATTGACTTGCCTGCTCGCTTGTGAGAAACGGAACAGGCGAACAGAATTACGGCTGCATGGGCTTGATTGACACGATTTGCTAAGCAAAGTTTAAGTCAGCCAAGCCATCGGACAGGTTCCTGAACAGGGTCATCGCATGCCGCCACGAATTCACATTATCGGCCGCAAGAACAGCGGCAAGACCACGCTGATCACGGAACTGATCGTGCATCTTAACCAGCTCGGTTATTCGGTCGGCACGATCAAGCACACGCATCATCACCATGAACTCGACACCCCTAACAAAGACTCCTACCGCCACCGCGCGGCCGGCGCCGAAGTGGTCGGCATTCTAGCGAGTGAAATGAACGCGGTGTTTTGGCCTGCGCAGCCGAGCGAAGAGAAAGAGGCCCGCTACCGCCAGATGCTGAACATGTACGCAGCCTGTGACTATGTGCTCGTCGAAGGGGACTCGCAAACGAACGCGCTCAAAATCGAGGTGTGGCGTGCCAGCGAAGGAGAGGCCCCCCTGGCCACGGCGGACGCCACCGTTCGGGCACTGGTCACAAACGATCCCGTCAGCGTGCCCGTGCCGATCCTCCCGCGGGGCGACCTATCCGCGGTGGCCCAGTGGTTGCTCGACGCGGCCAAAGATTGCCCCAACTAGCCCGCACCGACGAAGGCGGCATTGGGTGGAGTGCCCCTTGTCAGCCAGGTCCGAAACAAACTTGCGGGACACGCAGGTCCAGGCTGCCGCCCTTCCGCTCGCCTCGCAACACGCAGGGAGCCTTTGACAATCGGTCGACTTAGAATATGATAAATTATCGTCGATGGGCGATGAAAGGTGCCGGGGATGAAGTCCAGGAAATGCTTGACCGAATCGGAGCAGCGAGCGCGGCCGGTGCCCAAGAGCGACCGGGCGGATGCCGAATTGGCCCAGTTGGCCTGGGCCGTGGCGCATCCTGCCCGAGCACGTATCGTGCGGATTCTGCTGGCTCGGTCAGCCTGTGTGTGCGGCGAGATCGTCGATCAACTGACGCTCGCCCAGTCGACCGTGTCGCAGCACCTGAAGATTCTCAAGGAGGCCGGTTTGATCGAGGGAGAAATCGAGGGACCGAAAGTCTGCTATTGCGTCAATCAACAGGCGCTGGCTCGACTGAAGGCCCGGATCGAGGAACTTTGAACGTCGCCCGCCTTTTTTGCAGGTAATCATCGTATACCGCATGTTTCACTTCCTTACCATAACGCCGGCCGGTTTCAGCCGGGCATTTCTACGCCATGGGTTGCACCGCAGACTAACGACGTCAGCCATTGCGGCCATTGCAGTCCTCGCTGCCCATGTCGTTCTCTCGCAACCGGTGAACGCCGAGCAAGCCGCACGCCCCAATATCGTCGTGATTTTGGCCGACGATATGGGATACTCCGACATCGGCTGTTACGGTGGCGAGATCGACACCCCCAACCTCGACCGGCTGGCTCGCGGCGGTTTGCGGTTCACGCAGTTTTACAACTCGGCCCGCTGCTGCCCGACGCGAGCCTCGTTGCTGTCGGGCGTTTACCCGCATCAGGCGGGCGTCGGCCTGATGACCGGCCCCAGCGGCGATCTGCCCGGCTATCGCGGCGAGCTGGGACGCAACGTGGTGACCATTGCCGAGGCGCTCGGCACCGCCGGCTATCGCTCCCACATGAGCGGCAAGTGGCACGTCACCCGCTTCACCGGCCCCAACGGCCCGAAAGACAACTGGCCGCGACAGCGGGGCTTCGACCGGTTTTACGGGACGATCATTGGGGCGGGTAGCTTCTACGATCCGGCCACGTTGTGCCGCGAGAACACCTTCATTACGCCGGACAACGATAAAGCGTATCAACCCGAAACATACTACTATACCGACGCGATCAGCGACAACGCGGTGACCTTCCTCGCCGACCATGCCCGCGAAACGCCCGACAGGCCGTTCTTCCTGTACGTCGCCTACACGGCCGCCCATTGGCCGATGCACGCGCTGCCTGGCGACATCGCCAAATACCAGGGCAAGTACGACGGCGGCTTCGCGCCGATTCGCAAAGCCCGCCTCAAGCGGCTCAAAGAACTCGGCCTGGTTGATCCGTCCACGGAACTATCACCAGCGGAAGACGACTGGGAGCAAGTCAAGGACAAGGCGTGGGAAGCCCGCAACATGGAAGTCTACGCGGCGATGGTCGACAGTATGGATCAAGGCATCGGCCGCATCCTCGCCGAGATCGAGCGGCAAGGCCGCCTCGACGACACGTTGGTCTTGTACCTGCAAGACAACGGCGGCTGCGCCGAAACGTTGGGCCGGCACCCGCCGGCGAAGCCCTATCCGACCGACCTCAAGCCGCTGCGGCCCGACGAGTTGCAAACCCAAATCTGGCCGCCAATGCAGACTCGCGACGGCCGCCCGGTGCGGGTAGGCCCCGGCGTAATGGCCGGCCCCGCCGACACCTACATCGCCTACGGCCGCGGCTGGTCCAACGTCTCGAACACGCCTTTTCGGATGCACAAGCACTGGTCGCACGAAGGGGGCATCGCCACGCCGTTGATCGTCCATTGGCCGGCGGGGATCAACGCAGACCGCCGGGGAAAACTCGTCCGCGAGCCTGGCCACCTGATCGACGTCATGGCTACCTGTGTCGACGTGGCGGGGGTCGACTATCCGGCTCAGTTCGCCGACCAGGAACTTCTGCCGCTGGAAGGGGTCAGCCTGCGGCCGTCGTTCGCCGGCGGCCCGCTCAACCGCCGCGACGCACTGTACTTCGAGCACCATCTCAACTCCGCCATCCGCGACGGCGATTGGAAGCTGGTCCGCGAGGGGCGCCCGGGGCGGGACGCCAAACTGCTCCCATGGGAGCTGTACGACATGCGCCACGACCGGGTCGAAATGCACAATCTGGCCGAGAAGCATCCCGAAAAAGTGGCCGAGTTGGCCGCCCAATGGGAAGCCTGGGCCGTGCGGGCCAAGGTGAAGCCGTGGCCCTGGAAGATCGCCGACGAACCGTGACGGTTCGTTATCTTGACCTTCTTCGTCGCCAGTAGGCCCACAGAATCAGCCCACCGCTCAGCGCCAGCAGCGCCGCCCGCGGCTCGGGAACCACGGCAGGGGGAACATGCACGGCGGCCACGCGAAAGCCGAATGTGTCCAGCGCTCCGGTCGGAGCGAGACTGGCCGGTGCGCCCGATGCCGCCAGATCCCCACTGAACTTCCAACTGCCGCCTCGAGTTATTCGCTGGGTACCCGTGATCGTATCGGTCCATTCAAAGATATTGCCGGCTTGATCGAAAGTGCCGTAGTAACTGGCGCTCAATGGACCGGCGCTGCCGACGGTGGTGACGTTGCCGTCTCCACTGTTCCAATCGGCCCCCTTGTCGAAGTTCACGACGTTCGTGCCAGGGTTGCTGATGTTGCCGACCGCATCCGCGGCGGCTTGGGTGGGGGTGGCATTGCTTCGTGTGGGATAGTCCCACCAGTCGTCGGAGTCTCCGCCGTCCGCCTGCGGCTGATGATACGCGGCTTTGTACCATTCATCGTGACTGGGAAGGAACCAAGTGGCGTCGGCTTCGCGCGTAATCGTGCTATTGTCAGGCTCGGTCACGCCGTTCAGCGCGTAGGCGCCGTCCTCCGTGGTGCCGGCCGTTTGCAAACCGGTCGGCTGCCCGTTGTGCAGCCAGTTCGCAAATCGAGCGGCGTCCCAAAAGCTGACGTAGTTGACCGGCTTGTTCCCCATGTTGTCCTTCACGCTATACACGTAGCTGCCGCTGCTGCCGGTTCGAGTGATACCGCCAGCATAGTTGGCGCCCATGTTCGTGTGGTATAGATCGTGGGTATCGGTCTTCGCGACGGCGTTGAGAAATTCAGCGTACTGGGCATTGGTAACCTCGTACCTGCCGATATCGAAGACCTCCGCCACGCTGCCAAAACCGTTCGAATCGGCCGAGTTGGCCCGATTGCCGACAGTGACCAAGTCTATCGTGACGCCGTCGGCGCGGCTACTGAGAAACTGATGGGACGCAAACAATACCAGAGGGACGATGGCAATTTTCAGCCAAGATGGTCGAGCCATGGAGGGGTTCTCCATTTTGTAAGGTGCGGCCAATTTCGATAGATGCGGGAGCGCGCCAAGGCAGAAAACGCTCACCACCCGATGGGTGTAAGATACCGTCTCCGAGGAGCGATGCAACACATAAAATAGATAAAATGGGTATCTTTTTAAGATCAAGCCCCAAGAAATCGGCTCTGAGCACCTCTACAGGAGGGGTTCTTGCCTTGGCGACGGCCTGGATGGTGGCGATGCAGGGCAGTGCGGCGGTGCTCATTCGGTCGATTCGCACAGAGTCTACCAGCGCCACCCCGCCGCCGGTTGGCCAATACCAGCACGCGGCGCAAGCAAGTGCATCGGCGAGCGAATACGTATACCGTCGCCGAAATCGGTTTGGGGAGGAATGCGTTCGGCTCCCAGACGCCGTCGCTCGCGCTTTTT
>JBGTJT010000567.1:0-3555 GCA_041744995.1 Pirellulales bacterium
AAGGGAGAAGAGCAGGCGGCCGCGCTGGCATTGTCCAATAAATCGCGAGACGACGCCTTCAACTTCTACCGGATGGCGCTGACGATGGCCGACGACGAGACTCCGCAGGGAAGCCTCAACGAGGTGCATTACTTTATGTGCTATCTCTACTGGGACGAGCAGAACTATCCCAACGCGGCAATTCTCGGCAACTATTTGGCAAGAAACTTCCCCGAGTTCAGCGGTTCCAAGTCGGCGGCCACCATCGCCATGGCGTCCTGGCTGAAGATGTACAGCGAAGCCGCGGACAAAGCCTTCGAGTCGGAACAAGTCAAGGAAGCGGCCCGCTTTATGGTCAAGCAATGGCCGAACGAACCGGAGGCGCAAGACGCCTACGTGACGCTCGTCAATTTTGCACTGGTCGAGGGAGACAGCGATACCGCGCTCGATTATCTGCAGCAACTGCCGGAGGCCTCGCCCAAACGGGGTGATTTGGCGATCAAGCTCGGGCAGTCGCTATGGAGCAATTACTTGAGGGAAGTTCGCAAGGACCAAGCCGCCGGCCGCTTGTCGGATGAAGAGCTTACGGCCATGGAAACCCGCGCACGCGAAGTGCTCGAAAGCGGCGTCACTCGGGCGCAATCCGGCGGCGAGATCGATCGAACAGTCGCTAACGCAGTGTTGGCCCTGGCGCAGCTCTACGCGGACAGCTCGCAACCGGCGGCGGCGATTCGCTGGTTGGAGGACGACAAGATCGGCGCGCTGACGCTGGTAAACAGCGATCACGCCGCGGCCAAGCACGAGCCGTATGCCGAGGAGACGTTCAAGGTCGCACTACGCAGCTATGTGTCGGTGTTGCCGGAGCTGGCCGGAGAACCGGCGCAGGCCGAGGCGACCACCAAGAAGGCGGAAGCGGTGATGGATCAGCTCGAAAAGACCTTTGGAAAGGGGGACGCCGAACGACTCACGAGAATCTATATTTCGATGGGCAAGAATCTCGAGGATCAAATGGAACTGCTCGGCGACGACACCGCCAAGAAAGTCGCCCTGGGGCAGGCCTTTCAGAATTTCTTGAGCCGCATCGGCGAACGCGCCGAGGGCAACACCTTCCAGTCGCTCACCTGGGTGGCGGAGACCTTTTACAGTCTGGGCCAGAGCTTCAATACGGGAGACGCCCCCTCGGGACAAGCCACGTCCTACTTCCGAAGAGCGGCCGACAACTACGAGCGAATTTTAACGCGCGCCGCGGCCGACTCCGCGTGGGCGCCCGACGATCGAGCGTTAATTGGCATTCGGATGCGGCTGGCCAACTGCTATCGACAGATGGGGGAACTCGACAAGGCGACCGACAGCTTCGTCGAGATCCTGAAACCGAAGCAGGGTAATCTGACGGCGCAGATCGACGCGGCGATGGTGTTGCAAGAACGCGGCAGAACCGATCCCGATTTCTACCGGCACGCCATCGGCGGATTTCACGATATTCCAGGCAAGCGCGGCACGCATTACATCTGGGGCTGGTCGAAGATCGGCAAGCTGACCGCCGGCAAGGCCCAGTTCGCACCATACTTTCATCAGGCGGCGCTCAATGGCATCGTTTGCCGTTACGAGTTGGCCCTGACGCTTTCCGGCGACAGCAAGCGGGAACTGCTCGACGTGGCCAAGCGGACGCTGGAAAATCAACATCGTCGCTTTCCCGATATGGGGGGCGACGAATGGAAGCCGAAATACGATAGCCTGCTGAAAAACATTCAACGCGCCCTAGGTGAGCAGCCCGCCGGCCTCAAGGCGCTCGAAGGCAATGTTGCCGCCAATTGAATAAATAGGACGCCGTCCAACGAACTAAACAACGGAACCGTGAGCCTCGATCAATCCATGCGAGGCACAAAAAACCCAGGGAGTGAATCCAATGAAAACGTTGCTTACCGCCGCCATGTTGTCCATCGTCATGTTGGCGACGTCTCTCGCCAACGCCGCCGATGTGGTCCGTCGCATCGGTCAGTCGGACTTTCGTGGCGACATCGTCAGCATGAATCCGCTGGTAGTCGGGATCGACACCAAGCCGGTCCGAGAAGACGTCTCGGTCGGAGACATCGACTACATCACCTACGATAACGAGCCGGCCGCCCTGTCCGGCGCTCGAAACAAGATCGACAACGGACAATACGAAGCCGCATTGGAGCAGTTAGGAACACTCGATGTCGGCGCAATCGCCCGCGCCGAGATCGTGCAGGATATCAAGTTCTATTACGCCAAGGCGCAAGCCAAGATGGCGTTGTCCGGTTCGGGTGACGTCGACGTCCGTACCGCCGGCATGAATATGGCGAAGTTTCTCGATCCCAAGGAGGGCAATACCGGCAGCTATCACGTGATCGAGGCGAATCTCCTGTTGGGCGAACTGGTCGCCGCCGGCGGTTCCGTGGAGAACGCCAAGCGTTATTTCGGCGAAGCGGCCAAGGCCAATTGGCCCGCGGGCAAATTGGAAGCGATCCTGGGATTGGCCCAAGCCTATCAGCGGGCGAATCAATGGGATCAGGCCTTGCCGCTGTATCGGCAGGTGGCCGACGCCGCCGGCAGCGGACCGCAGATCGAGCGGCTGAAACTGGCCGCCCAACTCGGCCTGGCGGCGTCGCTGGCCGGCACGGGTAAACTGGAAGAGGGGCTGGAGATCGTCAAGAGAGTGATCCTCACCGCCGAAAAGGGGGACTACGCATTGCACGGACGCGCCTATAACACGCTGGGGGCCGCCTATCAGGCCGCTCAGCAGCCGAAGGATGCTCTGCTGGCCTACCTGCACACCGACGTGCTGTACTTTCAGGACGCCGAGCATCACGCCGAATCGCTGGCCAATCTGGCCCAACTGTGGGCGCAAGTCAATAATCCGCAAAGGCAGCGGGATGCCGAAGCCCGCTTGCAGCGGATGTATCCCAAGAGCCGCTGGGCGAACAAATAGGGGATTGCCGGCCGTTGAATGCATGAAGTTGTCGGTTTTATTGGCCGAAACGCTTTACGACCATAGGCGATCCTGATTAAACTACAAAGTTCGGGAGTACTGGGCGTGATTCCCAGGGCGTGTGTGGCTCTGGCATCGCAGCCTCTAGCTGCAATCCTTGTCTCGAATCCTGGCAGCGCGGTAGTGGACCGTGTACGTCAGTCTTTCGATTCCTCAAATTATGCAAACCACTAAACCAATCGAAGCGGAGACAATCTAATGGTCAAGCGGCGACAAATGGGGTACTTCGGAGCGAGCATCTGTTCGATGCTCATGTTGATGATCGCGTTGGGCGGGATCTCCCTGTTCCACTTGGCCCATCAAAACGCCGCGGTCGCCCAAGACGACGGCGATGTGGTGCTGGATGACGTCGGCGGCGGTGGCGAAGGGGGTGAAGCTGCCGCAGGGGGCGGCGGTGCCGGCGGCGGCGGTGCTTCTGAAAGCGCCAAGCCAACCGACAGCGTACTGGTCTGGATGTTCAGCGCATTGGGCTGGGGCTACAGCATTATCTTTCTCGGTCTGTCGTTCACGCTGGTCGCACTGTTTGTGATGAACTTGTTGACCGCCCGCCGCGAGAACGTGGTGCC
>JBGTJT010000568.1:0-9374 GCA_041744995.1 Pirellulales bacterium
TCGGTCGACGGCACCGCGGCAACGGCCGGATTCGCAGCCCCCGCCAGAACAGACGGACGCTCCGTGGAAGTGCGGTCGCTCGGCTTTGGCGACGTTTTACCGTCGACCTTCTTGTCGCCCGCCGCCGGTGCGGTGGTAGCAACAGCTGGTTGCGCCGGAGCGGTGCTCGATCGCGCGTCGTGACTGGCCTGTTTTATTTCAGTTTGTATGTTGGCGTCGGAGGCCGCCTTTCGGACGACGTCCGGCTTGCCTGCCGCGGCGGCCCGACCCCCTGCCTCTGACCTGTCCACTTGCTTGTCGATAGGAGCGATCGGCGCCGACGGGGAGGCCGCTATCGCGTCTTGCTGGCCACTCCCCTTCTCGTTACTGGCGGAGGGTTGCGGCTGCTCGGTCGGCTGCTTCTCGACGGCGGCTTCCGTGGATAGCTTTACCGACTTGTCCACTGCAAGGTCCACGTCGACGCTGGCAGCATTGCTGCCGGTGGGGGATTTGTCCGCTGGGGCGGTTGGACCCTGCTTGTCTGTCGCCTGCGCCACTGCAAGCTCGGGCTGCTCGGCCTGTTCGATGCTTTCGCCGGACGCCGTCGCCGGCTCTGGTTGAGTCGACTGCGGCGGCGCCGTCGGCGTTGCAGTTTCCTCAATTTCCAGCACCGTCGGCTCTGTGGCAACCGCCGCCATGTGAGCCGACGGATCGTCGTCATGCGGCGAGTTCCCTTCAGTGGGCGCCTGACCCGCAGCGTCGTTGGCCTCGTCCGGCGTGTGCCGCGCGTTCGTTTCAGTTGCTTGCTTTGCCGCCGACGCGCTGTCGGATCCTTGGGTTGTCGACATCTTCTCGGGCGGATCAACCGCTGCGGCGGTACGATCTCGATCTGCTTGCTCCGGCTCGGACTGCCGCGGTTGATCTTGCCGCGTTGTCGGCGGCTGCGTCGTTTCCGTGTCCTGGTGCGCGCGGCGCGCGTCACCCAAGTAATCTCCAAAGGGTCGAGACGACGGCTCGACGCGCGGAGGCGCGGAGCTTGATTCGAATGGGATCAATCGCTGGTACGGCGTCGGTTCGGTGGATGGCATCGCGTCGTCTCGCTCCAACAGGCTATCTAGGTTGCAGCCGTTCCCGGGTGCTTTCAATCAGGTCGGTCTCTGGCCCGCCCTTGCGGATTTCCCGCAGGATTTCCGCCAACTTCTTTTCCTCTTCGTCCGTCTTGAACTCGGTGATGATGTTCTTTCGTTTGCCGTCCGGCATGGCGGAGAGCAGCATGACCACGTCCCGCATTTCGCCATTGTCGAGCATGAGCACCAGTTGTTCCTTGGCCTGTTTCGGCTTGGCGTTCTCGAGAATCAGTCGCACTTCCTCGCGGGCTTCGTTTGTGCCGCCGGCTTGAAGTACCGTCAGGCGATCCTCGAAGGCGTCGGTGATGTTCTGGTAGTGCTCCATCTGATCCTTCATGTTGCGTACCAGCCGCAGCATTTCGTCCTTATTGTTGGTGAGCATCGCTCGGCGGAGTTCCAGGTTGCGCGACACCACGGCGCTTTGTTCGCGCATGTCGCGCAGCGAGGCTTGTTCGCTCGACTGATTGGCTGCCACGAGTTCTTCGTCGCGGTTGTCGTCTACGCGCACGTCGTAGGCCACCGCCAGCATGTGGATCGCCTTGGTTTGCGAGATCATGCCAGTGTGGTACAGATAGCCGAACAAGGCCATCTGTGACGCGACCGTGCCAATAGCCAAATAGCTTAGCAACGAACCGGCGACGGCCAGAATACGGCTCATGCCTCACCTCCAGCCGATTCGGAGAAGGCAGCGACTCCTTCAATCCGCCGCATCGCCGCGGCCCGCGAAGCGATCTCGTCGAAGGCTTTTGCCTCTTCCTTCTCCACTCCGACGCGGTGGTCGCGTTGCTGCTTCTTGCGCAATTTCTCCAGAACGCGAACCTCCTGATCCGCCAGCCGCAAGGCGTCGCGCCGCTTATCGATCTCTTCCTCGATCTGCTGCTGCTGTCCGGTCAGCACTTGCTGTTCGCCGGCAACGACGAGTTCATAACGCTGCACGTCGAGCAGTTGATTCACCGCCACTTGGCCGGGCGACGTGGCGGCGGCGTACTGCGCGCGCAAAGCCGTCCGCTCAGCAGACAACTCCGCCAAGCGCCGCTGGAGCACTTCGGCCGCTTGAAACGCCTCCGCCAGCCGCGCCCGCCGCTCGTCGCGAACAGCTTCGCGGAGTTTCAAGAGCGTGGTCAGGCGGAACTCAAACGGTTTCATGGCGGCGTGCTACCTTGCTTCCTGCGTTGCTGGGTCTTGGCTGGTGCTCGGCTTGCCGCCCGGCGTGAGCAGTATCCGTCCGAGGCGCGTCAACTGCTCGGCGGCCGACGTCACGCTGCTCGACTCTTCCACCTGTTGCCGCAACAAGGCGTTGATTGCGTCGCGATGGGCAATCGCCCGATCGACCACCGGGTTGCTGCCGGCCCGATAAGCGCCGATCGAGATGAGATCCTGATGGTCGCGATACGCAGCCAGCAGTTCGCGCACCGACTGCGCCGCGGCCCGCTGCGCTTCGCTCGTCAAATCAGGCATCAGCCGACTGATGCTTTCCAAGACGTCGATCGCCGGATACTGGCCCCGAGAGGCGAGCGAGCGCGACAGGAACGTATGCCCGTCGATCAGCCCGCGCACCGCGTCGCTAATCGGCTCGTTGGGATCGTCTCCCTCGACCAAGACGGAATAGAAGGCGGTGATGCTCCCTTGCGTGGTTCGGCCCGCTCGTTCAACCAGGCGCGGCAGCAGCGCGAACACCGAGGGAGGATATCCGCGGGTGGTGGGCGGCTCGCCGGCCGCCAGGCCGATTTCACGCTGCGCCATGGCAAAGCGGGTCAGCGAGTCCATCAGCAGCAGCACGTCGTTGCCCTGGCCGCGGAAGTAATCGGCGATGGCGGTCGCCGTGAAGGCCGCCTCGGTGCGAGCCAGCGCCGGTTCGTCGCTGGTGGCGACGACCACGATGCTCCGCTTCAATCCCTCCGGCCCGAGATCCCGCTCGATGAACTCGTTGACTTCGCGGCCTCGCTCGCCGATCAGGGCGATCACATTGACGTCGGCCGAAGTGTAGCGGGCCATCATTCCCAGCGTCACGCTCTTGCCCACGCCGGATCCTGAAAAGATGCCCATCCGCTGTCCCTTGCCGCAAGTCAGCAGGGCGTCGATCGCGCGGACGCCGGTCGACAGCGGCGTGTCGATCCGTGGACGCGAGACGGCGTTCGGTGAAGGGCCGTCCAACGGAATGCGATCGGCCAGCGCCGGCCTTGCGCGTCCATCGATCATCTCGCCGCGGGAATTGACGACCCGCCCCAGCAGCGCTTGCCCGGTGCGAATCCATCGCGCGGTTTGCGTCATGCGAACCTTGTTGCCGCGGCGAACACCCTCGAAGCTCCGCCACGGATAAAGGAGCGTCAGATCGTCGCGAAAGCCAATCACTTGGGCCGGCAGCGAGCCCCCTCCGTGGCGTTCGATCTCGGCCATGGCCCCGACCGGCGCGGGAAAATCGGCCACCGCGGCGGTCGTGCCGCTGGTCCGCATGATGCTTCCCTCGATGCCGAAGGGAAATACCTGGTCGAGTTGTTGGGTGAGCGGGTCCATGGCGTCCGTTAGCGGTTGAGTTCCGATTCGATGCGTGCTAGTTGTGTTTCCAACTTGGCGTCGATCCGTCCGTGGCGCGTGTCGATGAGACAGCCGCCCGGAGCGATCGAGCCGTCCTCGATGAACGTCACCGGCGCCAGTCGTGACAGCACTTGCGCGATCGGTCCGCCGGCCTCACCCAGTGTGGCGCGATCGGCCGGGTTGAGCCGAATCTCGACTTCGCTGCCGCCGACGGCCAGTTGCAAGGCGTCGGCCAGCATGTCGTGCGCGATCTGGGGCCGCTGCCGTAGCTCGTGTCGCACGATCTTCTCGGCGATTCTGGTCGCCAGATGAACCGCCGACTGCTGCCAGTGGAGTTGCCAACTCTGTTGGAGCTGTTCCGTTTCCTCAACCAGTTTTTGCAGCGCCGGCAAGATCGTTTTCATCTCCGCCGCCACACGCTCTTGCAGCAGGTGATCGACGGCCTGCAAGGCGGCCTGCTGACCCTCCTGCTCGGCGCGTTGGCGGATTTGCTGGGCATCCTCGTGCGCCTCGGCGCGAATCTGGTCGGCCTGCCGCTGGACGTCTTCCAGATACTCGTTAGCCTTTCGCACGACGTCGTTGAGATTGAACGCCGCACCGGCGCCGCGCGCCTGCCGTTCGGAGGATTTGATGATGGAAGACATGGGTCGCACGATCTCGTGTTTTGGATTCTCAGGCGGTTCGCCGGGGCGCGGGCGCCTTGCCGGCCCGCACCAGTTCGTTCGCCAGGTGTGCCAGGTGCCGTTGGCTTAGCTCCACATCGCTGATCCGCATGGGACCGAGTCGCGACAGCGCGCGCTCCAGCAACTGCCGGTCGGGGGCCGGCAGGCGCGACAGAATACCTTGCACCATGGCCCTCGGTGCGCCGGCCAAGGCGATGCGAATCACCTCCGGCTCGGCGCGGCCAAATATCTCCGCCAGCGCCTGATCGCCCAGGTGCTCCAACTCGCTGAAAGTGATCGTCGGTTCCACCGGGGGCGCATGCCCGATCGAGGAAACCGGCGCCTGCCGACGCGTGGCAAGAATCGCCTCCGGCTCCGTCGCCGGCGCCGACCCGCAGTCCCGCTTCGGCACGGAAGGTTTGTCGGCGGAGGTCTCCACATATCCGAATTGCCGGGCAAAACCGCAATCTTGCCGGCCGAGGTTCGAAAGAATCTCGTGTTTCGCTCCCAGCTCCGCGGAGGCCAAAATGCGTTCTATCGCCTGGCGGCCGGCGCGGCGTCGCTGCCCGTGGCGATCCTGCTCGCGGAGCCATTCCTCGACGCTCGTTTCGATGTCGCGCAGTATTTCGGGGTCGGTGTCTTCGAGATCCGCCAAGCGATGGAGCACCTCCGCTTGCCGCGCCGCCGGCAGCCTGGCCAGAATATCGGCCGATTGCTCCGGCGCCAAATGCGAGAACACGACCGCGATCGTTTGCGGATGTTCCTGGCTGAAGTAACTCGCCACGGTCGCCGGTTCCGCTCCCCGCAGGCAAGCAAACCGCTGGTTTATCGTGGTTCGGCTGAAGGGTCGGGCGCCGTTGACTTCGTGGAGGCGATGCGATCGGACATTCCACGGCGCGTCGTCCAATGGATCGTCCGGCGGATAGGCTGCGCTTGCTCCGCTCGGCTCCCAGGTCACCTCGCCGCCGCCGTGGGACCGTTGGCCGCCATTGAGCGCGCGAAACTCTTCCAGCACTTCCTCGATCAGCCAGGGGGCGACGTCGTCCAACTCGATCACCGCCCGGCGCACCGCGGAGGCTTGCTCCCTGGTCATCTGGTCGAGCAGCACGTCGGCCGTCTGCCGATCGAGATTGGCAACCAGGATGGCGGCTTTTTCGGTGGTGGTGAGTGTTTTGGGCATGGTTAGCTTGCGTTTCCGATCCAAGTCTTAAGGATGTTCGCCGCGGCGGTGGGATCTTCGCGAACCAGTTCAGCAAGCTCGTCCTTCAAGGAAGGACCGTTCTCCAGGCGGCGACGCAGTCGCTTCTCGGCCGTTTGCTCGTCGGCGCCGATTCCTTCCAGCGGCGTGTCGATCGGCAGGATGCTCTGACTCTTTTCGTTGGGCGGCTCGGTCGGCGCCGTGCCGCGGACCATCGACCGCAGCATCAGCAAACTCAGCAATCCCAGGCCGCACATCCCGAGCATGCTCCAGTTGCCGCCGAACCAACTCGCCGCCTCGGCCAGCGCGGTGATTTCCGGAAGTTCGACGTCCGATTGAATATCGGGAAAGATCGTGACGTTGATGTCGGGCCGTGTATCCTGCGCCGCCCGTCCTTGGGGAATCAGGTTTGCCACGTGCCGCTCCAATTGCTCGACGACGTCCGCCTGGATTTGGGCCAACGCGTTCTCGTCGGGCTGCACCGGCGGTTCTCCTTCCGGCGTCGGGTTTCGCTGCCGCCAAACGCTCGCCACATAGCTGCTGGGAATTCCCAGGGCTACTTTCACTCGCTGCGGAGTGAGCGGGGCGTTCTCCGTGACGGAGGTTCTCTGGCCGACGGCGTTGGTTTCTTCGCTTTCGGTCTCTTCCAGATCGCTACGACCGCTTGAGGCGCTGGCGACCAGCGGCGCAGTGGCGGGACCGCCGGCTTGCGCTTGCAAACCGGGTCGGCCGCCGGGGCCGCCTGTTTCGTTGGTCTTGATGATTCCTTTTTCGCTTCGCCGGATCGCCACGGTCTTGGGATCGAGCTGCACTTCGCTGTCGCGTTTCAGAATCAGCGGGTCCAGCTCGACGTTGACCGTGACCACGGCGCCGGGCACCATCGCCAAGCCCGCGGCGATCTTTTGTTGCCATTGCCGTTCATACATCTGCTTCCGCTTGCCATAGGCGTCTTCCGCGGCGTCCCCCAGGGGGCCGTCGTTTGCCACATGATAATTGCGATTGGTATTCAGGTCGGTGACCGTCACATTCTTGGGATCCAGCCCGGCAATCGAACTGGCCACGATGTTTCGCAGCGCCGGCACCTGGTCCTCGTCGAGCGGCGCGTTTCCTGACGGCTTGACGCTCACACTGGCCGTCATGATGCGTTCGCGGCGCAGTCCCGGCTTTTCGACCGTATCGTACAAGACCATCGCCTGCTCGATGCCCTTCATTTCGCGGATGATCATCGACAACTGCGTCTGGCGGGCGCTCTTGATGAGCTGCTCCTTGGTCAGCTTGTCGGTGAACGGACCGGTCGAAGTGACGGCCTGATCGAGCACTTTGTGAAACTCCGGAGGCAGCGCGCTCTCGGCCGCCAGCGCGGCGATGTACTGATTGCGGCGGGCGGCCGGCACGCGGATTCGGTTTCCCTCGATGACGTACTCATTGAGGCCGGCCACGGCGAACGCCTGCTCCATGACCGGCATCTGGCTGAGGGCGATCGGCTCGGCGCCGAACAGATACTCGCCCGGCCCGGCGGCCTGCATCTGGAACAGAAAGGTCAAGCTGATGACAATCACGACCAGCAACAGCCCCGCCACCAGGCGGGCGCCGAGCGTCATCGATCGAAATAGGTCGGTCGCCTGGGCGGCCGCTCTGTTAAGAGATTCCATCCGTGGAACTCCGTTGTCAGCTTATCGGTATAAATGCATCAGATTCGAATGTTGCGAATTTCCTCGAAGGCCTGCAACGTCTTGTTGCGGACCTGCATCATCATGCGGAACGTCAAGTCGGCCTTTTGCACCGCGGTGAGCACCTCGGCCGCGTTGACGTCCTCGCCAGTAATCAGACCTTCCACGGCCCTGTCGGCGTCTTGCTGCATCGAATTCACCTTGTGAATCGACTCCAGCAACATGTTCTTGAAGGTGCCGTCCGGCTTGGCGGTCGATGCCGTTTTCGGCAGCGCTTCCAAGCCGATTGGATTCAGATTGATTCCCTCGATTGAACTCATGGTCGTCGTTTCCAAACAAAGTCCGCGGCTGGCTTCTCATCGGAGATCGGCTCTCGAAAACAGCCAGCCTCCGCAGCGAGCGTGGGTTGCTTCATCGTGTCTCGCCCCGGCCGCCAAGCAGCTTGCCAGACCGGCATTGCTAGCTGGCCGCCGAGCGCGGCGCGTTGCGGGTACGATCGATACGTTTTTATGCCAAAATTCGCAAGGTCTGTTGGCTCAACTCGCGGGTCGCCTCGATCACGCCAATGTTGGCTTCATAGGCGCGGGTCGCCTCCATCGCATCCACGAACTGCGTTTGCAGGTTGATGTTGGGATGCGCCACGTAGCCCGCCCAGTCCCCCTCCTTGATTGCTAGCGGATGGTTGGGATTGTACTTGTAGATTGGTTCGATATCCTCAATGCCGACCTGCGATACTTTGACCCCGGCGACTCCGGCCGGGTATTGGCTGTCTTCATCCGTTTGAAAGACCACGAATCGCGGTTGGTACGGCTTGGCCTCGCCCGCCTCGTTCTCCAGCGTCGAGATGTTGGCGATATTGCTGCTAATCGCGTTCAATCGCTGCCGCTGGGCGACCAGGCCGCTGATGCTGACGTCGTAGGCTGATAACATGATGTTTCTGCTCCATGAGGCCCCCCAGCCGATGAAAAACGGACTAAGCGCGTTCGCTGATCGCCGCTTGCAGTAACCGGAATTGGCTAACCATGATCGCCAACGCCGTGTTGTGCCTGGTTTGATTTTTGCCGATTTCGGCTACCTGATTTTCGATGCCGACCTCGCTGCCGTCGTGATACATGATCGTTCTGGCCGCTTCGCGAACTTCCGCGAAGTCGGCTTTCGGATGCAGGCGACCGCTCTCGAACGGATCGAGCGGATTCTGCGAACCGTAGTTGCCCGTCGCGGTGCGGACTTCGCGCTGCTTCTGAATCGCTTCCTTGAGCCGCGCCTCGAACAGTTCGGGCGAGACGTCGCGGGCGCGATAACCGGGTGTGCTCAGGTTGGCGATGTTCGACGCTAGCACCGCATGGCGCTTTTGCGTGAACGACACCACCTGCTCCAAGGCGGGTATGGTCGAGGAGGTGAACAGGGACTGACTCATGCGCGGAAATCTCCGAATCGTCTGCTCGCGATCCGCCCGCCCTGTGCTGCCATCCTCGCGGTAGGCGCACACGCATCAAAGCAATCAGCGTGCCGAAGTGGCACTGAGGACGCACCCAACTTCGCCATGGGGTTCTCGCTCACGCCGCAACTAGCGAACTGGCAATTGCTTGGCAACGATCGCCTAATGGCTGAAAAGGCTGGCATGAGTGGAATCCAATACTCGTCGGGCGGCAATAATTGCGACTGTGCGGGTGGTTGAATCGGCACAAACTGCCGATTGTGGCTTGGAGAACGTGCGCTTCCGGCGCTAATAGGTTCCGCAGTGAATAATCTCGCACGGCCCAGGGGGCCATGCTACGGGTGATTGCCTTAGGCGGCTTTGTTAAATGACCTGGTGCGCGGTGCATAGCCGTACGACTTGAGCTTGCCTGAGAGCGTTCGCAAGCCGATGCCGAGCGCTTCGGCTGTTTTGGCGCGATGGCCGCCGAAATGGTCGAGCGTGGCTTCGATCAGTTTGCGTTCCATTTCGTGCAGGCTCACGCCGATCGGCAGTTCCGCTCCGCCGTAATCCGGCTGGTCCAAGTAATCTTGTTCCAGCAGCCATGGACGCAGCTCGTCGGCGGTGATCGTGCCGGTCGTATTGAGAACATTGGCGCGGGTGACGAGATTTTGCAGCTCGCGGATATTGCCCGGCCAATGGTATTCCTGCAACAACTGGGCTGCACAGTTGGCGAGCGTGCCTGCTTCGCGGCCCAGTCGCTCGGCGGCACGGCGCTGGAACGCT
>JBGTJT010000569.1:0-12373 GCA_041744995.1 Pirellulales bacterium
CTCGATGCCGAGCCATTCATACATCGTGTGACGGTAGCGAGGCGTGCGGCTGTCGGCGTTGACTTCCACGCAAGCGCCGAGTTGCCGCAGCCGCTCGAGCGCCGTGTCGACTTGCTCTTCGTCAAGCTCCATCGTCGGCGCGCGATTGCTCTTCTGGTTACAGCCGGTGACCAGCGAATTGAGCGTCAGCGGATATTGCTGCGGCGTGGTCTTGGCTTTCTCGACCAGCGTGCCGATTACCCGCCGTTCATTGCGCGAAAGCGGTTGCCATTGTTGGGTGGCCGCCGTTCCGGTTGCCGCTGGGGTGGACTCCATGACGTTCTGCTCCTTTGAGAATCAATTTCCTTGAGCGTCAATCCCGCAATCCGGCGGCTTGCATCAGCTTGTCGGTCGCTTCGTAAGCTTCGGTCACCCACTCCACGATCTTGTCCGGTTCCGGCGCGTATTCCAGTTCCAGCGAGATCGCGCTGTCGATGCCGAGCTGCTTGATCTCCTCCAGATACGGCGCGAACGGCACCACGCCGCGGCCGGGCGGCAGATCGCCGTGGACCTTGCCGTCGCAGTCGGAAATATGAACGTGCGCCGTCCGGCCGGCCAGTCGCCGCAGTTCCTCCGGCTTGACGCCCGAGAGCACTAGATGCGAGATGTCGATATTCGCCTTTACGGCCGGGTGATCCACGTCGTCCAAGAACCGCACCATGCTGTCGACGTCGTTAATCAGCGACAGCTTGAACGGCTCCAGTTCCAAGGCAATCTCCAAGCCAAGTTCCGCGGCATACTCTCCCAGGTCGCGGACGCTTGAGACGCCCAGTTCCCATTGCTCGGCCGGTGGGATGACTTCCCGGTTCCAGATGTACTCGCCGATCACCAGCAGTACGTTGCGTGCCCGGTATTCATAGGCCAAGTCGAGATACGCCTCCACCCGCTCCATGTGGAAGCGCTGCACGCTGGGGTTAAAATCGATCAACCCCACGGCGACGCAGGCGATCGACACGATCGGCAGATCAAGCTCTTCGCAGGTTCGCCGGATCGACTGCCGCTCGACAATCGAGGCATCGAGCGGATCGAGAAAGATATCGACCGTGTCGAAGCCGATCTCCTTGGTCTTTCGCAAGCCGACTTCAGTCGGCTGATTCGCCTGCACCCAGGCGGAGTTGATGAGTCCGAGTTTCATGGGATGCGTCGCCCGCCATATTGGTAGCCTGTGTGGGAAAGCCGACAGTCTACCACGCCGAAGACCCGCCGACGAGAGTGGCATGGTGGTGAGAAACTGCGTATGCTTAGGGGGAAACAGTACCAATTGAGGAGGCACGGTTGACCACAAGCGAAACCAACTATGCCGTCGTAACCGGCGGCGGCAGCGGTTTGGGCCGTGCCCTCTGCTTGCGGTTGGCCGCAGACGGCTGGACGATCGCCGTCTGCGACCGCAACGAGCAGACGGCGCAGGAAACGTGCCGGCTCGTTGAGCAGGCAGGAGGTAGGGCTGAGGCTCATCTGCTGGATGTAACGGAGCCCACGCAGTGGCTTGCCCTACGGGAGCGGCTTCAGGCCGAGTGGTCGCGGCTGGACTTGCTGGCCAACAATGCCGGCGTGAGCGCCGGCGGCGAGGCGGCCGCCATGTGCCTCGACGATTGGCAATTCGTGCTCGACGTGAATCTGTACGGGCCAATCCTCGGCTGCCAAACGTTCATTCCCTGGCTGATCGAGAACCCCGGTCGCGGGCACATCCTCAACACCGCCTCGCTGGCCGGCCTGATCAGCGCCCCCGGCATGGGGCCGTATAATGTCAGCAAGGCGGGCGTGGTCGCGCTTTCCGAGACGCTCTACTCGGAGCTTAAGCGGAAAGGCGTGGGCGTTACCGTGTTGTGCCCCGGCTTTTTTGCCACCAACCTGCTGACGGACGGCCGATTTCCTGCCGAAGCCTATCGCAAGGTGGGCAGGGCCTACATGGACCAGTCGCGGTTCACCGCCGACGACGTTGCCCGGCTGGCCATCCGGGCGATGCACCGCAAGCGGCTCTATGTCGTTCACGACTACCGGGCACGCGCCTTGTGGCGGCTCAAACGGCTGGCGCCGGCCTCGTTTCATCGCCTGGTAACGCGGCTTTACCACAGGACGATCACCAAATAATGCTCAATCTGCAAACCGACACGCCCGACCGCTGGCTGGCCCAGGTCGACGCGCATCTACCGGAAATCCTCGTCGACCACGCCCATTGCGAACGCAAGGCGGCCGGCGCGGCGCTGCAGTTGCTCAATCACTACGTCGAAAATCAGGAACTCTGCCGCGAGATGGCGGCGATCGTCAACGAGGAGCTGGAGCACTTCCAGATGGTGCTCGACCTGCTTGCCCGACGCGGCATTCGCTTCAAGCGGCAGAAGCAAAGCAACTACGGCCAGCAGCTCCACGCGCTCATCCGCAACCAGGAGCCGCAACGGGCCGTCGACCGGTTGCTGGTCGCCAGCCTGATCGAAGCCCGTAGTTGCGAGCGGTTTTCCAAACTGGCCGATCATGTCGACGACCAGGAACTGGCCGCCTTCTATGCCAGCTTGTTTGAAAGTGAAGCGCGGCACCACACGACCTATGTGCGGTTGGCCAAGCACTACGCGGCCGAAGACGAAGTGAAGCGACGACTGGCCGAACTGGCCGCCGAGGAAGCCCGCATCATCGCCGCCGGGGATGACCTGCCGCGAATGCATTCGTAAATACCAGCACGCAGCGCAAGCAAGTGCATTGGCGAGCTTTTACGCGTTCTGCCGCCGAAACGGTTCGGCGGAAATGCGCGTACTCCTCCGCGGATGCACTCGCTCGCGCGTCGTGCTAGTATTCTGTACTCGCTCTCCGCGTCGTGCTGGTATTGATGCACTCGCTCTCCGCGTCGTGCTGGTATTGTTTACGCGTCCAGGGCGTCGGCCACCAGATCGCCCACTTCGCTGGTGCTGTAGCCCATGCGGCCCGCGCCTTGGCTTTTCATTTTGGTGCCGGTGACCAATTGGATCGCTGTTTGAATCCGCTCGGCCGCCTTCGCTTGGCCTTGCTGTTCCAGCAGCATGCTCATGGCGTTGATCGCCGCGATCGGGTTGATCACGCCTTGGCCGGTGTACTTCGGAGCGCTGCCCCCCATCGGCTCGAACATGCTGGTGCCGCCCGGTTCAGGATTGATATTGGCCCCGGCCGCCACGCCCATGCCGCCCTGCAGGATGCCGCCCAAGTCGGTGATGATGTCGCCAAACATGTTGGTGGTCACGATCACGTCGTAATATTCGGGGTTCTTCACCATCCACATGCAGCAGGCGTCGACGTGGTTGTAGTCGGCCTTGACGTCCGGGTATTCCTGGGCCACGTCCTGGAACGTTCGCCACACCAGGTCATGCCCGTAAGTCAGCACGTTGGTCTTGGCAACCAGCGTGAGCATCTTTTTCGGGCTGTTCCGTTTGCGGGTGAACTCGAACGCCCAGCGGATGCACCGCTCGCACCCCTTGCGGGTGTAGATCGCCGTCTGCGTGGCGACCTCGTCGGGGGTGTGCTTCTTGAGAAAACCGCCGATGCCGGCGTACAGATCCTCGGTGTTTTCTCGCACGACAACAAAGTCGATGTCGTCGGGGCCTTTGCCCGCCAGCGGCGTCTCGACGCCGGGGTACAGTTTCACCGGCCGCAGGTTGATGTACTGATCCAACTGGAAACGGACGTCCAGCAGCAGCTTCTTTTCCAAGATGCCGGGGGCGACGTCGGGATGGCCGACTGCGCCGAGGTAGATGGCGTCAAAATTGCGGAAGTTCTCGATGGCGTCGGCCGGCAGCGCCTCGCCCGTTTTCAGGTAGCGGTCGCCACCGTAGTCGAACTCGGTCGCCTCGAAAGCGAAGTTCTCCAGCTTGGCCACGGCGGCCAGCACCTTCATCCCCTCGGCCACCACCTCCGGCCCCGTCCCGTCGCCGCCAATTACCGCCAGCTTGATTGGTTTGCTCACTGCCAGAATCTCTTATGTGGTTTCAGAATCGAAACCGGCCATTTTACGAGAGAAACCATCAAAACCACAGTGGGCATGGACCGTCTCAATCTCGTCTCCCGGACCAAATCCCCAGCCGTTCCTCCTGGGCCGCTTGTTCGGCTTTCTCGAATCGGCGCTTGTAGTGGTCGCCATAATGAAAACGGAGCCGGGCCTCGGCCAGGCCGGCGCGGAGCAGTTCCTCGTTCAGCAACCGGTCGTCGCGGTAGACGTAGGCCAGCAGGCGGTCGTATTGGTCGAGCCGTTCGCGGTCGAACCGCAACTCGACCTGTCCGTCGCCAATGAACTTTTGGGTAAATGCGGTCGCCTCCCGCGCCCACGGCTCGGTGCGAGTGCGATCCGGTTCGGCGTCGGGCGCCGAGCGGACGAACATCTCCGGACAATCGACGCCGATCAGGCGTACCCTGCGGCCGTCCTCCAGCCGGATCGTGTCGCCGTCGATGACGTGCTTGACCTGAAACGTCCCTTCGGCGACCGCCGCCGGCGGGGGGGCGATCGGCTCGTCGCCGCCAAGAAAGTACCGCGCCACGCCAACCACGGCCAGCAGCACGAAGGCGATCACCGCCGGCCAGGAATTGCGGCGCACGGCCGGGGAGTGTCGGGGCATTAGTTCTCGGAGAAATCGAACTGCTTGGGTACTTCGCGGGCGAGCGGGTTCTTGAGAAACTTCTGGCGGCAGGCGGCGCACAGATCGAACCGCATGGTTTTATAGACGTCGTCGCCGAGGCAATCGTCCTCGCCGTCCTCGATGCGTTGCAGGATGTCCTGAATTTCCTCCAGGTGGTCCTCTTCCTCGCACAAATCGTCCGCCTCGCTCTCGTCGACCGCGGCATAGACTTCCATCTTGACCACGTACCGCAACTCACTCCTTGGTTCAATGCTGCGTTGGCATAGATCGCAAGTGTAGTGAATCATTGCAAGTTGCTCCAAGTAATTGGGATGAAGCATGGCGGGCGTCCGGCGGCTAACTTTGAGGCGCCAACATGAGGATGGCGAGAAAAGGTTGGCCGCTGGCAGTTGCTTCCGTTGCGTTTGCGTTACCGATCTTCCATGTCGGTCGCCCTACAAGTCTCATCCTAATGACGCGCTCCGTTCGGAAGCAACCCTGTTTGAATGTTTTTTATTTCAGATGCAGCGGCACACCCCTGTCGACACCGACCGATTACGGCAATTGCCGGCCGCCCAACTGGAACTTGGTTGACCTGTCCGACGAACGGCGGCCCGTGCATGCACGGATTTGTCCAACTATTTAAGAATGCGTTAAATTCTCCTCAAAACCGTTAGCGCCCAATGGGTTTCGCTGGCGAACCACCCGGCGGAACGTTAGAATAAGAGACGTCGGCGGCAACGATTCGCCTCGACTGATGAATCATTGCCGCGGCCCGGGGAGATCTCGGGGTGACCGTTCCACCGACCTGGATCAGTACGAGTCTTTGGCTAAGTGCAAGCAGGGTGCTTGCCGACGGCTGGGGACTCGCCAACGATGGAGGTTTGTATGTCGACCGCAGCAATGGCTGTCGCCGGAGGCCCCGGCGATAATCCACTCGCTTGCAGCGTGCTGGTGCTGAATCGCTTTTATATGGCGGTCCACGTGGTCAACGTCCGCCGCGCCATGGGGCTGTTGTTTCGCGACCTGGCCGAAGTGATTCACATCGAGCAGGGGCAGTACGCCAATTACGACTTCCAAAGCTGGCGCGAGATCAGCGAATTGCGGGCCGAGTTCCGCGAGGACGACGAACTGGCCGACTGGATCCGCTCGGTCAACTTCGCCATTCAAGTGCCGCGGGTGATTCGCCTGTTCCGCTACGACAAGGTTCCCAAGCAGGGACTGCGGTTCAACCGCCGCAACATCTTCGCCCGCGACAAGATGCAGTGCCAATATTGCGGCAGCCACTTTCCCTCAAGCGAACTGAGCCTCGACCACGTGGTGCCCCGCAGCCAAGGCGGGCCGGCAAGCTGGGAAAACATCGTCTGCTGTTGCGTCACTTGCAACGCCAAGAAAGGGGGCCGCACTCCCAAGGAAGCGCACATGCACCTGATCCGAGAACCAAAGCAACCCAAGCACAGCCCGGTGCTGGCAATGAAGCTCGGCAACCCCAAGTACGAAAGCTGGAAGCAGTTTCTCAACAGTGCGTACTGGTCGGTGGATTTGAAGTAGGGTGCCGGGTCGCGAATCACTTCATGGATCAAGCCAAACGTCTAGATTTGATCGAAACAATTCGAAGGCAAGGATTGCCGTCAGCGGATGCGCCGCTCCCTGTCGTGACGATCGAGCAGTTCTTCGTTGGGAATGATGATCTGGGCTCCATTGGCTGTAATCTTCCTCAGCACCCTGGCTTGGAAGTCTTCTTGAGTCGACTTCTTGAGATTCGCGATCGACAGAACGTCCAGGACGTGCTAGTTGAGATTTACGAAGTCGAAGAAGACGATTCCATGTGGCCATTTTCAGAACGAGTATTTGTAATCACGACCTCCTCATTCGATGAAGTAACTCGCTGGTTTGCGGACTTACAGCCGTCGGAGATCGAGGTTCCGTTGCCTCTGCCGCCGGCAGCACCTACAGTACAAGAGGGTTACGAAGTGTTCGCCGCCTGGTGGGACTAGCCGCCTGTTGGAAGGTGACCTGTTGTCGGGTCATTTTCTCGACATACGTCAACCGTTTCGAGTTCATACGGGCTAACTCCTCTTGTGTATTCCCGTTACACTGCACTTCATGAGAACTCTGGCCCTTGGCGACATTCACGGCTGTCTGACGGCGCTGACCACCGTGCTCGACGCGGCCAGTCTTACCAACGATGATCGGCTGATTACCCTGGGCGACTACGTCGACCGTGGTCCAGATTCGCGCGGAGTGATCGATTGGCTGATTGAGCGGAAGTCGACCGTCGGTAACCTGATCGCGCTACGGGGGAATCACGATATGATGATGCTCGCCGCCCGCGAGTGCCAAGGCGTGGCGGATTGGCTCAGCGTCGGCGGGCGCGAGACGCTGGCCTCCTATGGCGAGCCGATTCGGGTGGAGAACGTGCCGGCGGAGCATTGGCAGTTCCTCGAAGCAGACTGCCGCGATTATTTCGAGCTGGACGACTGCTTCTTCGTTCACGGTAACGTCGATCCCCAGTTGCCGCTCGAGGAGCAGTCGCCGCTCGTGCTCCATTGGGAAAAATGCCACGACCCTCAGCCGCATATTTCCGGCAAGACCATGATCTGCGGGCATACGGCGCAAAAGTCCGGCCTGCCGCTGAATATGGGCCATGCCATTTGCCTTGACACCTGGGTTTACGATCCCGCCGGTTGGCTCACCTGCCTGAACGTCGACAGCGGCGAGTACTGGCAAGCCAATGAACGGGGCCAGACGCGAGCCGGTTCTCTTATGAAGGATTTCGCGGAATGAAGCTGGCTCAGTACTCCGTCGCTGGCGATCATTGCGTAGCCGCTTTGCGCGGCACGGAAGTCGTCAATCTGGCCGCCATCGACGACGGCTCTTACTGCCATCTCTCCAGCATGCTGTTCACCGGCGAAATCGGCTCGCCGGAACTGGAGCAGGCGATCCGAGAAGCGCCGCCGATCGACCGCTCGCGCGCCTACCTGCTGCCGCCCATCGAAGATCCCCAGAAGATACTCTGCATCGGGCTGAACTACGCCGACCACGCCCGCGAGACCGGTAAGGAGTTGCCCGCTGAGCCGTTGGTGTTCAGCAAGCTCAACACGGCCCTTCGTGGCAGCGGCCACGAGATCACGTTGCCGGGTGTCAGCGAGCAGGTCGACTACGAGGCGGAACTGGTCGTGGTAATCGGTGCCGACGGCCGCAACATCGCCGAACACGAAGCGATGGAATACGTGGCCGGCTATACGATCGGCTGCGATGTGACCGCCCGCGACTGGCAGAAGGGCAAGCCGGGCGGGCAGTGGCTGCTTGGCAAGTCGTTCGATGGCTTCGCGCCGATCGGCCCCTGGTTCGTCACCGCCGACGAAGTGCCGGACCCGCACCGGCTGGATATCTCGTTGCGGCTCAACGGCCAACTCATGCAACAGAGCAACACCCGTGAGATGATTTTTAAGATCGACGAGCTGATCAGCTACATCTCGCAGGTCTGCACGCTCAACGTCGGCGATCTGCTGTTCACCGGCACGCCGGCCGGCGTCGGCGTGGCCCGCGACCCGGTGGTGTTTTTGCGCTCCGGAGATAGGATCGAAGTGGAGATCGAGGGCATGGGAACGCTGACAAGCTACTTTGGATAGCTGCGGCTGGAAGCCCCAGCCACTTTAGGGCTTGAATGCTTCTCGGTTGGCGACTGCGACGCGGAGCGTGACCATCTTTTTGTCGCGGAACACGACGATGTCGACTTCCTTGCCGACTTCCGTCAGGCTCACCAGGTTGACCAGGTGGCTGTCGCTTTCGACCCACACGCCGTTGAACCGCAGGATGACGTCGTCGATCTCCAGCCCGGCTGTTTCCGCGGGCGCGCCCGTCGTAATGGCGGTTACCTTGGCCCCGCGGGGACGATCTAGCCCCAGCCGTGTGGCGACTGCCTGGTTGTACTTGCTGTCGAGATTCACGCCGAGGAACGCCCGCGACACTTCGCCCCGTTCAATCAACTGCCGAGCCACCACCATGGCCATGTTGATCGGGATCGAAAAGCCGATGCCTTCGTTTCGTCCGCTGCTGCTGGCAATGGCGGTATTGATGCCGACCACTTCCCCCTTCAGATTGATCAACGGCCCACCACTGTTGCCGGGATTGATGGCCGCGTCGGTCTGAATGAAGTTCTGGAAGTTGACGCCGTCGGTCGCCAACTCCAGATCGCGGCGCCCCATGGCGCTGACAATGCCGTAACTGACCGAATGCCGCAGGCCGAACGGGCTGCCGATGGCCAGCACGAAGTCGCCCACCTCAAGTTGGCCGGCGTCGCCGATGCGAGCCGGCAGTACCTTGTCTTCGCCCAGTTCCATCACCGCCACATCGGTACCGGCATCGGTCCACAGTTTGGTCGGCTTGATTTCGCGGTTGTCGGCCAGCTTGATCGTGATCGTCGACTCGTCGGCGTGTTTGATCAGGTGGCGATTGGTCAGCACATAGTGCTTGCCCTTGTAGGCAATGATCACGCCGGATCCGGCTTCCTCGCCGCTGCGACGGGTGAAGTTGCGGCGGGGATCGGAACTGTGCTGGGCGTCGATATGGACCACCGAAGGTTTGGCGATCTTGGCCACCCGTTTGATGATATTGGAATGCCGCTGCAACTCGCCGACGTCATCCGCCAGATCCGCGTAGTAGCGGTCGAGTTCTTCCTGGGTGCGGGGCAAATCGTCGTCGTACAACTGCGCCCAGACCGGCGAGGCCAGTCCTTGTGCGGCGATCAACACTATCAGGGCAACGACAATACCAAAGTGGCAGCGAACCGGCGAGGCGGTCGTCCGCGGTGCTTCTCGGCAACTCATGATGGATCTTCCCGGCAGTAGCTCGACGATCTTGGGGCGAAGGCGCTACGTACTTCATCGTATCGAAAACGACCGCCGCGCCAATAAAAATACACCGCCAATAACCCGTCGCGGGCGGAAAGGCCCGACACCAGGTCGTGTAGCGGTGCATTGAGGGTAGTGAAAACGACTACGTTGGGCAGTCGCCAATTTGCCGGAAACTCGCCTGAACGTCTCAGGAAAAGTCCATTTCGAAGTCGTTCAACGACATTTCGGCGTCGTCGTCTTCGTCGACCACGCGGCTCCAATCGCTGTCCGGCATGCCGACGCCCCCTTGGCGTTCGAATTCACGCTGGCATTCGATGCAACTGGTGGCGTAGGGGAGCGCCTTCAGGCGGGCCAGCGGTATTTTGCCGCTGCAGAACTCGCAAAGGCCGTAGCTGCCTTCGCGCATGCGTTCCAGGGCGTTGTCAATATTGGCCAATTGCCGGCTTTCGACCTCGGCCAGTTGGCTGCTCGTTTCGTGCTGGGCGCTGTCGAGCGCGAAATCGACCACGTCACCGGCGCTATGGTCCCGCAACTCGTTGAGCAAACTCAAGTCGCCGGCCAACGCCTTGCGGAGCGCATCTCGCTGCACGAGCAGCACTTCCCGCATTTTGAGAATCGTGTCTTTGCGTGCCATGGTGATCACCTCAACCTCTCTACGAGAATCGTCAGTGCGATCTCGTCGCTGATGCCTCGACTTCTTCCAGTCGCCCCGCGGCAAACAGTTTTGCCGCAGATCAACCTTCATGCGTTCGATTTGGTTAAACGGTTCCTCGGGGGTTCGTCCGATTTCTCAATGTCCGCCCCGCTGAAACAACCCGCGGGTCGGGAAAACGGCAAACAAACTATAGTACGAAACTCCCGGAAAAGGGGTCGCGAAATGGAAAAGGTAGCCGCAAACTCGCTTCGCAACAGCCCTGGCCGATGTAACACTTTACCTGGTCTGTCTTTACGGCAAGCAAATTCAGATTTCTTTTTTCCTACCCTTGGTCGTTGCGGTGCCGACGTCGGCGGACACTTCGATCTGCGGGCCGAAAATCGCCCAGTCGATTCATCCCATTGCCTTGGGATAATCGACAGAACCGGCAAGATTATGCAGACGATTTTCGAGAATACTAGCCCTGACGGAAAAAACTTGCCGCGGCTGGTGCTTCCCGCCACGTGCCGTTTTTGACTAGGGGGCGAGCGCAAGCTATATGACCTGAGTGAGTTGGAGGTTCCGCGCCGCCCGCGTCGCGAGACCGATTCACCTGTTCACGCTCGCCCACGGACGCTCGCATGCCGCCATCTGCCGTCAAACACTCGCCCTCGCTGCTTCGCAATCCCCGCGGAGAACTCTCGTTGCGCGTCCGCGGTGGGGGGCGCGACGGACAGGTCATTCGGCTGACCGCGGCCAAATCGACCATTGGCAAGGCCGACTACTGCACGCTCCAGTTGCGAAACTCGGCGCTCGCCGACCTGCACTGCCTGATCCTCCGCGGCGAGCGGCAGACGGTCGTCCGCCGCTGGTCGGAGGATACTCGGCTCAACGGCCGCGGTTTCGACGACGCCCCGCTGACCGTTGGAGACTGCCTGAGCATCGGCCCGCTCGATTTCGAGGTGCTGCCGTCGCCCGCCGCGGTGGGGGAACCGGCTGCTCCTTGGCAGTCTCGCGATCCGCAGGCGGCCGAACGGGAACGCCGCATCCGGCGGCGACGCCGACGGCGGACGCGGGCGCTGCTGGAGACGATTCGCGCCGATCAAGAGCAGTTGCGCGAATTGCAATCCACGGTGGACGCCCACCAGAACATCTGGCACGATCAGCAAGCAGATTCCGATCGACTGCACCGGCAACATGCCGAAATAGAGCAGGCAAAGCAATTGCTGGCCGAACGACAAGGCGCCTTAGCGCGGTGCGAAGACGAACTGGCCGAACGGAGCGAACGGCTCGAAGCCGATACCCGCGAGTTGGAGGAACGCCGCGAGCAATGGTTGCGTGAATGCGAAGAACAGCAAGCCGAGCGGGACGCCAGGCAGAGCGACCTGGCCACCAGAGAGCAGGAATTGGCCGAGGCACAGGCGTCGCTTAACGCAGCGCAAGTCGCGCTGGCCGAACGCGAGCAGCAACTGCAAGCGCAAGCCGAGCAGCAACATAGCGAGGTCGACCAGCAGCAGATGCTCGACCAGCGGCAAGCGGAACTTGCCGAAGAAACCCAGCGGCTTGCCCAGCAGCGCGACCAGCTCGCAGCAGAGCGTGCTGCGCTGGCCGACGAGAAAGCCGAATGGGAGCAGGCACAACAGCAAGCCCTTGAGGATCGGCAATTGCTGGACGATGAGCAGGCACAACTCCGGCGCGAACGGGAAGCGTTGGCCGCCGAGCGGATGGAATTTGAGCAACTTCGCTCTGCCTGGCAAGCCGACCGCGCCGCAACTCTCGAAGCGGAAACCTCCGCACCGGCGTACGATGCGTTGTTGCCTAAGAATGAATCGTGCGAAGACGCAACGATACAGCAAATGGCCGAGACAACCTCGCCGACCGCCGACACCGCCGAGATCAATCGCGACCGGTACGATGCCACGGCAGTCGAGGACGCTTCTCCGCAGGAAGAGACCGCCGGCGGACTGTGTACGCTTGCCTTGCTCTCCCACTACAATCCGCCGGCTACCGCGGAGGGCGTCGCCGGTGGGCTGCTCGACGACGAGGAGGAGGCCGATATCTTCGGCCGACTGCGCGACATGGCGGTCCTCCGCGAGGCTGAGGAAACAACGACCGACGCCCCCCAGCAACCAGTCTTGGACACGTATGGCGCGACGCCCGAACAGCAAGCTCCCCCGGAATCGCTGGAGGACGCCGCTTCGACTGCGGCGGCGGTCGCAGCAGAGGCAGCGGCCGACGCGGACGACTCGATCGTGCAGTACATGGCG
>JBGTJT010000570.1:0-6096 GCA_041744995.1 Pirellulales bacterium
CGCGCCGGCCTGCAGACGGGCGCCGGCCGACTCATAAACGGCCGTCACCGGGCCTTCCACTCCGTCACTCGCCTTGGCCACGATCAGATCGCCAGCGGTGAGGCCGGCGAGTATCTCCACCCGATCACCCACGCGCCGTCCGATGGTTACCGTCTGCTGCCGCGCCGCGCCGTCGGAGACAAGCCACACCTTTTGAACGCCGGCGAATTCCATGACCGCATCCGCGGGGAGAGCCAGCGTTTGCGCCTCGGAGTCGACGAGAATGTCGGCTTCCACGAACAATCCGCTTTGAACTAAGTACTCCAAATTGGCGAGATCGGCCTCGATCCGCACGGATCGGCTGGCTTGGTTCACAGTCGGACTAACCCGCGTAATGGCGGCCGACAACGGCTGCGATTCACCCGGGATCCAAATATGGACCGGCAAGCCGGTACGAATCGCGTGCGCCCGGCGCTCCGGCACGCCGGCCGTGAAGCGGAGGCGGTCGATCCGCACCAACGTAACCAACGGATCGCCCACGTTAACATACTCGCCCGGCGAGATTTGACGCCGTTCCACCACGCCGTCGAACGGGGCGGCGATCTCGGCATCCTGGTAATACTTTCGCGCCAGCTCCAGTTCCACGCGGCGCATGCCGATCTGAGCCTTCTGTTCGCGGACCACATTGAGCGATTGTTCGTAGCGCGCTTGCGCGGTTCGCAGGTTGGCCTGAAGATTCTCGTATTCGCTGCGGGTGACAACGTCGTTCCTCAGCAGCGTCTCGGCCCGCGCCAGTGCTTTCTCGGCTTCCTCCACCAGGGCCAATTCAAGTACCACCTGGGGCGCCGCGCGAGGATCGAGCGAGTCCTCATCATCGTCCGAGGCCAACCCGAGCTTCGAGGTGGCCGATTCGAGCATCGCCTCGGCTTGTTCGATCCGCAATTGCAGTTCACGCCGATCCAGCACGACCAGCGGATCGCCCGCTTGGACGGAGCTTCCCAGATCGACCAGCACTTGTTGCACCCGCCCGGCGAGTTTCGTGCTGATCTGGGCCTGATCGTCGCCGAGAAAACTGCCCTGCACGCGGACCGTGTCGGGCCAGGGTTGCCGTTCGACTTTCGACACCGCCACTTCGCGGGCCGCACGGGGAGCAGAGTCATGGTTCGTGGAGCCAGGCAAAGACTGGCCGTTGCAACCGGCCATGAACAGGCTGGCAATCCAACCGGCGGCCAGCAGCGCCGAGGCAATAGGTGCAGCTTGGTGCATAATTGAATATGATCTCTGAAAGGGCGGGCGATCAGCGAGGTGGGAAGCGAAAGGTGATAACCCATCTATTATCGCACCAACTGGCCTGCTTATGCAAATGAACCAACCTGCGCGGGCCATGGATTTTTCGCATCGGCCCCACTCTGCTCAACCGGTCAAGCTACACTGGAGTGTGATGACGTTTCCACTGCCATTGCCATTGACCGACATTGAGCATTATATGCTGGCCGAGGATTCGGCCAGTTATCCCTGTTGTTTCTCGATCGTGCTGCGGTTGTCCGAGCGTATTGACGCAGCGGCCCTCCGCGAGGCGATCGCGATCGCGACGGGGCGGCATCCCTTGTTGTGCGCACACTTGGAGTATGAGTACGGCACCGTCCGCAATTGGATCGCGGCCCCCTCCGCGGGGCATGACATTCAATGGCGCGACGACGTGTCGGCCGCGAATACGGCGCGTCCGCCGCGTCCAATCGATCTGCGGAAGCAACTCGGCGTTCGTTTTGAAGTCGAAACGGGAACCGATCAAGACACACTGCGCGTCGAGTTCCACCATGCCTGTACCGACGGCATCGGCGCTGTGCAGTTTTTGAGCGACTTGCTGATTGCCTACCGACAGGCTCGGGGTGCAACCGAGTCGCGGCTGCCGGCAATCGACGCAAGTCGTTTGACGCATCGCGACCAGTACGGGTTGCGTGGCTGGCGGCGGCTGACGCGGTTGTTCTATGGCACCTTCGGCTGGTTGGGAGCTATCGAATTCTTCACGCATCGGCCCGTGCCGCTGGGCCAGACGTCTGAGGATGCTGGCGAGCCTGCGGCCCGGCATAGCGGCTACTGCTTCGCGGCGCTGTCGCCTGAGCAATCGGCCTCCTTGCTGGCGGCCGCCAAGCAGCAGCGCGTGACCGTCAACGATTTGGTCATCCGCGATCTATTTCTAAGCGTGCAAGAGCATGTAGCAAAGCACCAGCCTGATCTTGCCAACAAGCATAAGCGGGTTATGGTCCCCACCAATTTGCGCGTGGCAGGGGACGAGCAAACGCCGGCCACGAACATCGTGGCGATGATCAATCTCGATCGCCGCCCCGGCAACTGGAAGCACCAGCGGCGGTTGCTGCGCGTGCTGCATTGGGAAATGGCCGCCGTCAAGCGGATGCGGCTGGGGCTGACGTTTGTGCAGATTGTGGGGGCGTTCCGCAAGTGGTTCGGCTCGCTCCGCCCCCTATTGCCGCTCGACCGCTGCCTGGCCACCTGCGTGCTGAGCAACCTCGGCCGTTCCCCGGCGGCCTTCGATCCGCAATTGGTCCGCGCGATTGAATTCTATCCGCCCCTACGGCCGCTCACCTCGGCGTCGTTCGGGCTGATCACACATGACGGCCAGGTGATGTGCTCGCTGCATTACGACCAAGCGGCACTCTCCAGCGACCTGGGCGCCGAACTGCTGGAGCAGTTTACTCGGCGGCTGGGGGGCTATGCCACAGCCCCCGGCGGAAGCGACGTTTGCGGCGACTCCGCGGACCGATTATACTCTACCTAAGCATTTTTCCCACTTGATGAGAACGACACTTCAGGCAAGCACCCCACCGCGAACCCGTCACTACCGACGGCAAGGTACAACCGCGAGGACAATGATGAGCATCCATATTTCCCGACGAAACGCGCTGAAAGCTTCGGCCGCGGCGGCCACGGGGCTGTATCTGGGCGTCGCCCCCAAGACGGCGTTCTCCGATAGCCCCAACGAAAAGCTGAACATCGCCTGCATCGGCGTGGGGGGCCGCGGTGGGGCCAACGTTTCCGGCGTCGCCAGTCAGAACCTCGTGGCATTTGCCGACGTCGACGACAATCGGGCAGCGGGTGCATACAAGAAGTACGACAAGGCGAAGCAATATCGCGATTATCGCAAGATGCTCGACGAGCATGGCGGCAAGCTCGATGCCGTGGTGATTAGCACGCCCGACCATACCCATTTCCATCCCGCCTATGCGGCGATGCAGTTGGGCTTGCATGTCTATCTGGAAAAACCGCTGGCGCACAATGTTTGGGAAACGCGCACGCTCACCGATTTTGCCCGCGAAAAGAAGCTTGCCACGCAACTCGGTTCACAACGGCATACCATCCCGAACATGCGCCGCGTGGTGGAGTTGATCCAGGCCGGCGCGATCGGGCCGGTCACGGAAGTCCATAGTTGGGTCGGCGGCAGTCGCGGCATGCCCAACGTCCCGACCGACACGCCGGAAGTGCCGAGCCACCTCGATTACGATCTGTGGGTGGGACCGGCCGACAAGCGGCCGTATCACCCGTCGTTTTGCCCGTATGGCTGGCGATTCTGGTGGGACTATGGCACCGGCGAGACCGGCAACTGGGGCTGTCATATCTTGGACATTCCGTATTGGGCGCTCAATCTGGCTCATGCCGAGCGAGTCGACGCCACCGGCCCGGAGGTCGACGCCGAACGGACGCCCAAGTCGATGCACGCGACCTACCAGTTCCCCTCGCGCGGGGATCTGCCACCGGTCACGCTGCACTGGTATCACGGCAACCCGCCGATTTTGGCGGAAAAGAAGCTTCCCGGCGGAGGCAGCAACACTTTGTTTATCGGCGCCGACGGCATGCTGCTGTGCGGATTCGATAATCGCAAACTGTATCCCGAAGAAAAGTTTTCCGACTATCAAGCGCCGGAACCGTCAATCCCCAACTCGCCCGGCTTCTACAACGAGTGGATCAACGCCTGCAAAGGAGGCGATCCGGCGAGTTGCAACTTCGACTATTCCGGGCCAATGGCCGAAACGGTGCTGTTGGGCAACGTCGCCTATCGCACGGGCGGCTTCGATTGGGACAGCAAGCAACTCAAGACCACCGGCAACGATCAGGCCCAAGAGCTGATTCGCACCGCCTATCGCAAAGGATGGGAAATTTAGTGCAACATTGGATGGCGTGGGTAGGAAGGATCCTGGCCGCCATGGCGGTGTTGGCGCTGATCGTGTGGCTTTCACACGCCGCCGAACGGGAAGAACATACGGTGCAAACCTGGATTAGCCAACTTGGCTTCTGGGCGCCGCTGGTGTTTGTCTGCCTGCTGGTCGTTTGCACCGCTTTCGGCATTCCCGACACGCCATTTGGCGTCGCGGCCGGCGCGCTGTTTGGCTTTTGGTTGGGGGTGCTTTGTTTCGTTCCGGGCGTGTTGTTGACCGCCGCGATTACCTTCGGCATTTCCCGCCGGCTGCTGCGCGGTCCGATCAATCGGCTACTGGCAAAAAATCCGCGCGCCCAAGCGCTGCAAACCTCTCTCAGCGAACATGGCTTGAAATTGCTGACGCTGCTGCGGCTTACTCCGATCAGTCCGGTGTTGGTCAACTATGCGGCCGGAGCGAGCCATATTCGCCCCCGCGATTTTTACCTCGGCACGCTGGCGTTGATCCCAGGGCTTTGCCTGGAGGTCTACTTCGGCTTCGTCGTGGCGCACGTCGGCGCCGCCGCCACCGGCGCGGGACGGCATTCGTGGATGCACACGGCCGCGATCGTAGCTGGGCTGGTGATCTGCGGCGCGGTGGTGGTCTACGTCGCCAAGCTTGCCCGCGAGGCGGTTGCGTCGGCGAGTCCCGCCACGATCGCCTCGACGTCGTAGACGCAGCCGCCCCAGCTTCCACCGCCAACCGCCTGCAAGGCGGCCCACAGCCGCGTGTCGTCGGGCAAGTCGGGGTGCGGCTGCAACTTCGGATTGATCGGCCGCCGCACGAACGCGTCCCAATCGCCAACATACTCGACCGTGCCGCACAGCCGCCGGCAGTCGATTTCAATTCGGATCGGATCGCCGTCGCGCAGTTTGCCGATCGGCCCGCCGGCGAACGCCTCGGGACTGACATGGCCGATGCAAGCCCCGGTCGATACGCCCGAGAAGCGGCCGTCGGTCAGCAAGGCGACCTGTTTGCCAATCGGCAGATAGCGCAGGGCGCTGGTCACTTGATACGTTTCGGGCATGCCCGCGCCGATCGGACCGATGCCGGCCAGCACGATCACGTCGCCGGCGCGAATGCAATCGTCGCCGCGCGACTTGATGGCGGCAATCGCGGCGGCCTCGCTGGCAAAGACGCGCGCCGGTCCCTGGAGACGATAGACGCCGTCGTCGTCGATGACCGACGGATCAATCGCGGTACTCTTGATGACCGCGCCTTGCGGAGCGAGATTTCCTTGCGGAAATGTCACGGTGCTGGTCAAGCCGGCGGCCCGCGCACGGTCGGCGGGCATGATCACGTCGTCAGTATCGATGCCGTCCAGTTCCCGTAGCTTCTGTTTCAAACGCGACCGCCGCCGGCTGGCTTCCCACCAGGCGAGATTTTCTCCGAGGCTCAAGCCGCTGACGGTTCGCGCATCGAGACGCAGCAGGCCGAGTTCACGGAGGTGGAGCATCACCTCCGGGACGCCGCCAGCCAGAAAAACTTGCACGGTGGCGAAGCCGTGGGGGCCGTTGGGCAATGCGTCGACCAGCCTCGGCACGGTGCGATTCACGCGCTGCCAAGCGTCGACCGTGGGCCGACGCAGTCCCGCTGCGTGTGCGACCGCCGGCAGATGCATTACCAGATTCGTGGAACCGCCAAAGGCCGCATGAACCACCAGCGCGTTCTCGATGGAGGCGTCGCTGAGAATGTCGGCGGTGCGTGTGCCGGCTTGCTTCATCGCCATCAAGGCGCGCGCGGAGCGTCGGGCCACATCGCGCCAAATCTCGGCCCCCGAAGGGCACAAGGCCGCATGAGGCAGCGAAAGGCCAATCGCTTCGGCCATCACCTGGCTTGAAGCGGCGGTGCCCAAAAACTGGCAGCCGCCACCGGGCGAGGCGCACGCCCGGCAGCCCGCCAGGGC
>JBGTJT010000571.1:0-5166 GCA_041744995.1 Pirellulales bacterium
GCGCCGCCACGGCGAGGCAACACGGCACGACGGCCAATCGAATTGAGCCGAGACGAATCAAAGCCACACATTCCCCCGGTTGGCGAAGAGAAGCAGTCCTTCGCAAAGATGGGATTATTCGGAAAAGGGGTATCTCTGCATTGTAATTGGTTGCCCTTACTACGCCAAACATCCCGGACTGGTTTTCCCTCCTTAAAAATCGTTCTAAGTCACCATTTTGACGGTTGTTCCGATGCCTTGAGCATCGTCAGCAGTTCCACCCTGAGCGGCTCCGTGGCCGCAGCGGCAATGTGCGGTTCCCGCCAAAAAAAGGGCGCGCCCGAGACGTGCGACACGGCCCCGCCCGCCTCGCGAACCAGCAACATGCCGGCCGCAACGTCCCAGGTATGGACGGTGGTGGCCCAATAGGCGTCGAGCCGTCCGGCCCCCACATACGCCAAATTCAGGGCGGATGAACCAAGCCGTCGTACCGCTCGGGTCGTTTTCATGGCCGCCACGAACTGCCGGAATGCCGGCGACTCTTCCTCGACCCTCGGGGGCAGACTGGCGGCCACCAATGCCTGGCTCAGAGTTTCGGTCGAGGACGTCGCGATCCGCTTGCCGTTAAGAAAGGCGCCGGCCCCGCGCTCGGCCGTAAAGCACTCTCCCGTGGCCGGATTGTAGATCACTCCCACGACCAGCTCTGGGCCGCGGGCCAAGGCGATCGAGACGGCGTAGATGGGCAAATCGTGGACGTAATTGGTTGTGCCGTCGAGCGGATCGACGATCCACACATAATCGCCGTCGCCGGCGAGCGTGAGCTGTTGCTCTTCGCCAATAAAGCCATGGTCGGGAAAAGCCGCTCGCACTCGCCGCAGTATTGCTTCTTGGGCAGCTTCGTCCGCCTGGGTGACCAGATCGGCGTGCCCCTTGTGTTTCACTTGAAAACGGCCGCGCCAATCGAGCAACAGCCCGCCTGCTTCTTGGGCGGCCTCTTGAGCGATTGTCATAAAGTCTTGTGCCATGGTCGCTTAACTTCCTGTTGCTTGACTTCCATTTGCGTACACTTTTCCCTGTTCGGGCCCTTGGGAAATAGGTTAGCCTACGAAGTAAATACCGCCGTCGGCTCTCTACTTGTTACGCCATCTGCCTGCAAATCGCAACGACTCGCAGAGGAGGTCGTCGTCTGGAAAAAAATATCAACAAATTGCTGGACAAGCTGAACGAAGCTGGTATCATCAACAGTGGTCAAGGAGAGAGTGGTTTATTTTCGGTGAAGAAACGATTCGCAAACCGCTCACTCAATTATTTCTCATTCATAACTTCATTCAGGAACAGAATAACAAGCTTGGCCTCTTCTCTGTTCCGGCCCCGTCGCTCTGCACTTGTGTAGGCGACGGGGTTTTTTTGTACCTTTTTGGTAGCATGGCCCCCTGGGCCGTGCGTTCAGTGCGGCGGAAATGTCATCACCCTGGAAAATTCAAAATGAGACGGCAGTATTGTCCACCGAAAATTTCTCCTTGGTGGTCGATCTTCGCCAGCCCGGCGACGGCATCGCGGACTTAAAGCATTTTGGAACATTGCTTGCCGACGTCCGTCCGTTTGGACTGCTGCATCGTGCCGCCGATCCCGCACCGATCTCCGGCCCCATCGTGGAGCGGTTCGCGCGCCAGCAGGACTTGTTCGTCCGATATGGTTCCACCCACGACCAGCCCTTCTCTCCCTCGGTTTATTGGACCATTCTCAATGAAGATTCCGGCGCCGTCGGAATCCGGTTGATCGCTTCGATTCAAACCGATCTGCTCGACACGCATCCCGATCTGATCATGCGAACCGTCTGCCCGGCGGACGGCGTCTGGCGGCTGACTTCTGAGTCGGCTGCGAATTGGCGGCCCATTGAAGCCGACCTGCAACTGGACGAGGCGAATACTCCGCACTGCGTCTTGGTGCGTTTGCCCGCCATGCAGGTAAGCTACGCCGAAATGATCCACCCCGCCGATTTTCGCGGTGCTTCGGTACAGTTCGCCGTTGCTCGGAATGCAGCGACTATCCGGTTGCAATCGCTGCTGTTAACCCGCTGGATGGAGAAGGGGGTGATCCTGCGCGCCCGCGCGCAAGGAGTGTTCCTGCCGCGCGAGAACGACGAACAACTCGCCTTCGCCGCCTATCGCCGGTTCGTCGATGCCCCACTGCCGCTGACGGTGTGAATGGATATCTCCATTCTCGACGCTCGCGCCGGTAGATGCGCACCGGTTCGTTTGTTAGAACGGTGCAAAGCTGCGCGATTTCTGCCGTGTCCACAATCCAGAGCTTTATGGGTCTGCCAGGACAATTGGAACAGGAGGAAACGAAGAGAACGGAGAAATGCATACTCTGTTGTCTCTGACCTGCTCTGTTGCCTGAAGAGTCGATTGAAATTACAAAATGAATGCACGATCACGTACGGCCAGGCGTTGATGCAAGCTGATACGACGAATCAACCCAGGACAAGATTTATGGAACACACTATACCGCCATCATACTTCGGGCGTAACAACGATCACTTTTTTTGAGCGAACTGAGGGAAATGGAGACAACGGAGAATTCTTTCCTTCGTTCTCTCTGTTCCCTCCTGTTCTAAAATCTTGCGGCAAACATTTGGTTGCCACCCTCAAAGCCCTGCCTGCACCAACCTTTGCAAACGGCGAACGAACATGAGCCAACAGCTACGCCAAACCATCTTCGCGGAACTCGACGCGCTGACGCTGATCGATCCGCACTCGCACATCAATCCGCACGCGCCCGCTTCGACCACGCTGGCCGATATCCTCGGCTACCACTACTACACCGAACTGGCCCACTCGGCCGGCATGCCGAGAATGGACATCGAGGAGCCGGAACTAGATCCCAAGGAGAAGGTCGGCCGCATCGTCGAACGCTTCGAGCCGCTCGACAACACCGTGCAGGCAAGCTGGCTGATCGAAATGGCGCAGGCTTTTTTCGGCTTCGCCGATGATCGGCTCACGCTGGACAACTGGGAAGCTCTGTACGACGACTCCGCCGCCAAGATGGCCGAGCCGGACTGGCAGCAGCAGGTACTGCGGCAGAGCAAACTCGCCGGCGTCTTTCTGACCAACGATTTTGACGACCCGCTGGAAGGTTTTGACACCAGCCTCTACATACCCTGCCTGCGAACTGACGACCTGGTATTCCATCTGGCACAGGGCGAAGTTCGCCAGCGGCTGCAACAGGCGACCGACGTAAACCTTAGCGACGCTCAATCGCTCCGTGATGCGATTGGCAAGCTGTTCGACCACTTTGTCAACCACAACGCCAAGGCGTGCGCCATTTCGTTGCCGCCTGGTTTCTCACCCCAGCCGATTGTCGACGCCGCCGCGGAAGCCGCGTTGAATAACGTGCTCGCTCATGGACAACAGGCCGCCGCGGACGACCGCGAATTGCTCAGCCACTTCGTCTTCTGGACATTGGCCGAGCATTGCGTGGAGTATGAACTGCCGTTCGATCTGATGATCGGCGTCAACCGCGGCGTCTATGCGGCCGGCGTCTATCAAGGGCAAGACCTTTACGACAGCCGGGTTTCGCTGATCCAGTACCGCGAACTGTTCAACGCCTTCCCGCGGCTGACGTTCCCGATCTCGGTATTGGCCAGCGCGACCAACCAGGAGCTGGTCGACTACGCCTGGATATTTCCCAACGTGGTAACCAATGGCCACTGGTGGTACAGCAACACGCCGTCGATTATCGAACACGATCTTTCCGCCCGACTGGAGGCCGTGCCGCAAACCAAGCAGATCGGCTACTACAGCGACATGTACAAGCTGGAATTCGCGCTGCCGAAGTTCGCAATGTACAAGAGGATTCTTGCCAAGGTGCTGGCCGAGCAGTTTGTGATCGATCGCCGCTGGAGTGAAACCCGGGCGGTCGCCTTGGGCGCGCGGATCCTTCGCGGGAACGTGTCGTCAGTGTTCGGAGTCTAGCGAGGCCTATTCGTGCCGATCGGCCACTTGTCGGTTCCAGCGAGCCGTGATCACCTCGCGATTGTTCGCCAGCGTGTCGGAATCGGGCATGCGGCGCAGGGCGAAGTCGAGCAGTGCCAGCGCGGCAGGATAGTCCCCCCGGTCGAGTCGCGCCAAGGCGGCCCGATTCCACACGCCGACCTCAATTCCGCTCGGCTCCGCGGCGTGGGGATAACGCTTGGCAACGACGTCGAACATGTCCGTCGCGGCGTCCAGCCGGTCGGCGGCCAGAAAGGCGTCGCCTTGGCGTTCCACCAGGCTCCACCGTGCTTGCTGATAGTACGGTTCCGCGGGCCGCTTCTCCACCGCGTCGTCGAGCCGCCGCAGCGCCTGTCGCCACTCATTTTGGGCGAGCAACTGCTCGACGCGATTCTGCGTGATGTGAATTTCGTTGGAGAGAAAATTGCGATGGCCGGGAGCGATCGTGATCGCCGCATCGAGCAAGTCGAGCGCCTCGACGTGCCGCTGCGAGCCGCTTAAGTCCAACGCCCAGTTGTTTACCGTCGCCAGCAGATTGCCGCGGGCGATTTGGTTGGTGGGATCGACGCGGATCGCCAGCAAATTGGATTCGGCCGCGGCTCGATACTCGCCGCGGGCAAGCTGCTCCACGCCCCGGTTGTAATAGATAATGCCCAGCAGCCGCACGTCGTTAACCCGCCGCCGCGACTGCGCGGCGCGATGCTCAAATCCGGTCACGCGCAGTACCATGTCGCGGCGCCGCTGCGGGGAATCGAGCACGTCGAACCATTGCGGGCAGGTGGTTTCGATCTCGACGACGCCGGCGACGGTCGCCAACTCGACCAGGCAGTGCCCTGGCAGTTCGATCGCTTGCGCGGCAACTCCCAACTCCCCAGCCAAGGCAAGAAAACAGATCGTGCTGCTCACGCAGTTGAACTCGCCCGTTTGAAACACGCACGCCAGATCGGTGGCGTCGTCTCGATAACCGCCGTGGAACACGCGAGCGTGCAAGTAGTCGTGGATCGCCTTGGCCCGCCGCGGGTTGTCGCCCCGTAGTTCGCCGCTTCGTTGCAGGTCGGCGGACCAGGCGTCGAAGCGTTGTTCATACTCGGCCAGCAAGGCGGAATCCTCGGTGCCGCTGGCGATCAGGGCCGCGCGGATCAGGCGATGCGAACCAAAATGGCCGTCGGCGGCGTCGGCCAACAGGCGAGCC
>JBGTJT010000572.1:0-3475 GCA_041744995.1 Pirellulales bacterium
TAGCGACAAGCGTGAAACTCCCGCGGGCAAGCCGCGGGCATCTACGCGTGCGGGCAGTCTGCGTTGCTGTTTATGGCGGCACATTGTCCGGACGGGACAATGGTCCCATCCTACTTGCCCATCAATTCTTGGCGGCCACTGCGCTAATAATCGGCTCCGTTGAGGCTCTCCACCACCGACGTTAGCCAGGTTTGCAAGTCTTGCCGCATCCGTTCGGCGCGGCGCGGTTCTTGCTCGGCCAGATTGTGTTTTTCGTCGGGATCGGCGCTGAGGTCGTACAGCTCGATTCGCACCCTGTTCTGCTGCTCGATGCGGTGCAATTTCCAAGGCCAGTCGGTCCAGGCGCTGTGGCCCGGGAAGGCGTCGGTGGGATACTGTTTTTTGATTTTGCCCGCGTCCCGCCGCAGACGCGAGGGGTCGCCCACTTCGTCACCTTGCTGCTGCGCCGCCAGCAGTTCCCGCATCCAGGCGTCGCTGGGCGTGCGGATGCCGCCGGCCGGGTAGTCCCAGAAACCCATCGGCCTGGTCCGCTCCTGCTCCTCGCCGTCGATCACTTTCAGCAGGCTCTCGCCGTCGAGGACCGGCTGACGGTCGATCTCGACGCCCGCAACCTGCAGCAACGTCGGATAAATGTCGTTGGTATTCGCGGGGAAATTCGTCACCCGATGCTGCTTGACCCGGGCGGGCCACTCGATGACGCCGGGCACCCGCAGTCCGCCTTCGTAGACCGAGCCTTTGTGTCCGCGACCGCCGGTGACGCCGAGGTTAGGCAGCCCTCCGTTGTCACTGCAGTACCAGAAGAGCGTGTTCTCGGCGACTTTCAACTCGCGGAGCGACTCACGCAGCTTGCCCACCGCGCGATCGATGCCGGTGATCTCGCCGTAGAAGTGCGCCTTCTTGCCCTGGTTGGCGTATAGTTTCAGGTCCTCCTCGGCCGCACGATGGGGACTGTGCGGCGAACCGAACCAGACCACCGCCAAAAAGGGTTCTTGGTTTGCCACGGCCTCTTCCATGAATTCGATCGCGGCGTCGGCCGTGACGATCGAACTTTCCCCGCGGAGTTGGACCGCCGTGCCCTCGCGCGACAGAATCGGATCGTTGTCGAAGAAGTTGGGCGCCGACAACCATCGATCGAAACCGCTGGCGCCCGGATTCACCGGACTCCCCTTCCGCACGCTTCCGACGTGCCATTTGCCGAAATGGCCCGTCGTATAGCCCGCCTTTTTCAATGCTTCGGCGATGGTTGTTTCCTGCGGTCGGATGGTGTGCCCCCACTTGAAGCAGCCCATGCGGTTGGGCGTGCGTCCGGTGAGAACACTGGCTCGCGTAGGCGAACAGACCGGCGCGGCGGCATAGAACCGATCGAATCGCAGCCCGTCGGCGGCCATCTCGTCGAGGTGAGGCGTCTTGAGCACGGGGTGATCGTAATAGCCGACGTCGCCCCAACCTTGATCGTCGGCCATGCAAAGAACGATGTTGGGCTTGTCGGCCAGGATCGGCGCAGTGCCGAGCGCGAGCAATACAAAGCAGAACAGACGGAACGGCGTGGCGTGGCAGGTCATGGCGGGTCCGTGGTGGGAGTTGGGGAACGGTTGCGGTGAATCCATATCTTAATTGCTCGCGGCGCCTGAATCACGCCGCATGAAAAGAAAACAACCCCGCACGCCCGGCAGGCGTGCGAGGTTGTCGGTTTTCCGTTTGGGTTCTGCTACTAGACGGGCTTCACGTTTTCCGCCCGCGGGCCTTTGGGGCCTTGTCCTTCGGTGTAGCTGACACGTTGGCCTTCCTGGAGGTCGTCGTAGCTGACGCCGTCCAAGCTGGACAGATGGAAGAAGATATCCTTCCCTCCCCCAGTGTCGATGAATCCAAAACCCTTGTCCGTCAGTCGTTTGATCGTGCCCTCAGCCATGTCTCTACGCAACTCCTCAATTAAACGTACATGCGACGGTGATACCAGCGTCTCAAATGCCGTCTCATGCAGCCCGGATTTTAGCATGGTCCGCATGGGGGAGTCAAAGGTTTCTTTGGCGGCTTGTCAAGAACTTTTTTGACGGCCCTCACAGCGGCAGGCCATCACCACCGGCGGGGCCAACGCATCCGGGCGGGACCGGGATTACCGTAGTCCCCTTGGGCCGTTTGCCCCGCGTTGCCGAAGGTGATACGCTCAATTGAGTTAGATTCAGTGGGTCGCCGGTCGAGGGCGCACTTTGCGACCGGTTCGCCTTGCCTTCTCGCGCCGAAGCAACCTTTAAAGGAACGCAAGCTTGAATCAGATAGCCCGAAGCATTCTCCCCTTGGCGGTACTGGCATGGTCCGCCGTTGTCCTGGTAAATGGCCCCGCGGCGGCCGAAGAGGCGCCCCGCTGGCCCGGCGAGAAGAGCCAGTGGAACGGCTACGACCAGTACAAGTTCGACGTCGACGGCGTGGCGGCCTACGTGGTGACGCCGGGGCAGCCGTTGCCGGGAAATCCCTGGGTCTGGCGGGCGCGGTTTCCCGATTACCATGCCGAGATGGATATCGAGCTGATCAAGCAACATACCGCCGAAACGAAAGAGTAGCCGCCACGATGCCGCCTATTCGCTTTATCATGATCGGCGGCTTTCTGGGCGCCGGAAAGACCACCTCGATTGCCCGACTGGCCGCCGCCTATCAAGCCGGCGGCCGACGGGTTGGCATCGTGACCAACGATCAGGCGACCGACTTGGTCGACACGCATTCGTTGCGGTCGCAAGGATATCAGGTGGGCGAGGTGGCCGGTGCGTGCTTCTGTTGCAACTTCAACGAGTTGACCAGCACCGTGGCCGAGTTGTCGGCCGATGAGCGGCCCGACGTGATACTGGCCGAGCCGGTCGGCAGTTGCACCGATCTGGTCGCGACCGTGGTGCTGCCGTTGATGAAGCTCTCCGGTGACAACCTCGACGTCGCCCCCTACGGGGTGATTCTCAAGCCGTCGCATGGGCTGAAAATTCTCCGCAACGAGGCGGGCGGCGGCTTCTCGCCCAAGGCGGAATATATCTTTCGCAAGCAGTTGGAGGAGGCGGACTTTATTCTGCTCAATCAGATCGACCGCCTCGCCGCGGACGAAGTCGCCGAACTCACAGCGCTGTTGAACCGTGATTTCCCCGCCACTCCGGTGCTGCACGTTTCGGCCAAGACGGGCCAAGGGTTTGACGCCTTGCTGGAAGTGCTCGACCAGCGGGGCCAGTTCGGCCGCCGCGTGTTGGAGATTGACTACGACGTCTACGCCGAGGGCGAGGCGGAACTTGGTTGGCTCAACAGCACCCTGCGAGTCACCTCGGAGGCGCCGTTCGCGCTCGATGAACTGCTCGTCGACATCGTCGAGCGGTTGCGAACCGCGCTGAGCGCCGAAGACGCCGAAACCGCGCATCTCAAGGCGATTGGCCTGTGGGAAGGTGCTTATGGGGTGGCCAATCTTACCAGCCGCGAGGCCGCGGCCGAGCTGTCGCTGGCCAGC
>JBGTJT010000573.1:0-9382 GCA_041744995.1 Pirellulales bacterium
CGATCCGCTTCGTCGTTCGACGAACCCTTGATTGCCGCCCCTTGATTGCCGCCTTGGAGCAGGCCCTGGCCCCAGCCAGCATTCCGACCACGCGGCACTAGCCGCCCGGTGTGGGCGCCGCCCCGGCGTTCGAGATATTCAGCAACTTGTAGAGCAACAGCCACCACGCCGTGTCGTAGACGTACAACACGACGATCAGCACCAACATCGACACCAGCACCACGATCGTCGCGCGAACCAACTCGCGCCGTGAAGGCCAGCTCACCTTGGCCATCTCGGCTTCGACGGCGATCAGGAAGTCGGCGAAGGGCGGGTAGTTCACCAGCCGGTAGCAAAGCCAGCCACCAATCGCGGTCAACGCACCGGGGATCGCGAACTCCAATCCTACCCCTTGATCCGTCAGCCACTTCCAAGTCTGAAGAATCAGCGAAAGCTGCCAACAGCCCAGCGCGATGGCGATGAACAACGACGCCGCCGTCACCTGGCGCGTGATCTTGCCTTGCGTTCGTTTGTAAAGACCGACGCGGCCCAGCTCTAGCACAAAACCAGTCACAACAAGCTCCTGCGCTATCCCTAGCGGTCTAAGTGTGCAACTCCTGCACTATTCAACAAGGCGCTGTCCAACAAGGCGATCTATCCGATTGCCTTTCCACATCCAAACAAAGAGAGGTCGTTCCTTACGAGATCACGAGCAGAGCCCGCCGGTCGGCCCATCCTCACCTGCCGGCAAGCCGCAGTTGCTGTCACGGCGAAAATGCCGCACAGCCTTGCCAGCCCGACCTGCCACCGTCCGTCCCTCATCTTCGTCCCGCATCTTCGTCATACAGCAGGGGCGGCGGGACTTGAACTCGCAACCGCTGGTTTTGGAGACCAGTGCTCTACCAATTGAGCTACACCCCTAGTTGAACGACCCGCTAGGCAAACCGCGCGGCTCGTGGGGTCCCCACGAGCCGCGAACGGTTCTCGGTAACTCCACAATCAGTGCCGTAGCTAGCCGCTCGCCCCGAGCCGCTCGAAGCAAGCGTGCTCCAGGGCCCGGCCTACTCCTGAATCTTCGTCACGATGCCGCGGCCGACCGTGCGACCGCCCTCGCGGATGGCGAACCGCACCCCTTCGTCCATGGCGATCGGGCTAATCAGCTCGACTGAAATCCGAGCGTTGTCGCCCGGCATGCACATTTCGGCGTCGCCCAGCAGTTGTGCCGAGCCGGTGACGTCCGTCGTGCGGAAGTAGAACTGCGGACGGTAACCGCTGAAGAACGGCGTGTGCCGCCCACCCTCTTCCTTCGACAGCACGTACACTTCGGCCTCGAACTTCTTGTGGGGCGTGATCGAGCCGGGCTTGGCCATCACCTGGCCGCGCTCGATGTCCTCACGCTTGATGCCGCGGAGCAGACAGCCCACGTTATCGCCGGCCTGGCCCTGGTCGAGCACCTTGTTGAACATCTCCACGCCGGTGCAGATCGTCTTGCGGCTCTGCTCGGTGAGGCCGACGATTTCGATCTCGTCGCCGACGTTCACCTGGCCCCGCTCGATCCGGCCGGTGGCCACGGTACCGCGACCTTCGATGGAGAACACGTCTTCCACGGCCATCAGCAGCGGCTTGTCAATTTCCCGCTGCGGCTCGTCGATATAGGTGTCGACCGCCTCCAGCAGTTCGGCGATGCATTTGTTGGCTTCGGCATCTTCCGGTGCATTGTAAGCGCCGACTGCCGAACCCTTGATGATCGGAACTTCGTCGCCGGGGAAACCGTAGTGCGTGAGCAATTCACGCAGTTCCAGTTCGACCAGCTCCAGCAATTCCTCGTCGTCGACCAGGTCGACCTTGTTCAAGAAACACACGATCTTCGGCACGCCGACCTGGCGGGCCAACAGGATGTGTTCCCGCGTCTGCGGCATCGGGCCGTCGGCGGCGGAGACCACCAGGATCGCGCCGTCCATCTGGGCGGCGCCGGTGATCATGTTCTTGATAAAGTCGGCGTGTCCCGGACAGTCAATGTGGGCATAGTGCCGATTGTCGGTCTCGTACTCGACGTGCGACACGGCGATGGTCACCGTCTTCGTTTCGTCGCGGACGGTGCCTCCCTTGGCGACGTCGGCGTACGACTTGAAGCTAGCCAGCCCCTTCTTGGCCTGAACGGCCAGCAAGGCGCTGGTCAGTGTGGTCTTGCCGTGATCGATGTGTCCGATCGTGCCGACGTTGACGTGTGGTTTCGTGCGTGCAAAAGTGTCCTTCGCCATTGTCTCTCCCTTGAATTCTTTCGACGTCTAACTAGCGGGTGCGGTAAAAGCGTCTTGAAAACGAACTGTGTTTCGTCGGCGCGATAGGCCGCGTCGACCGTACTGCCTCGATTGACTAAGCTGCTGAAGGGACTTGAACCCTTGACCTCTTCCTTACCAAGGAAGTGCTCTACCACTGAGCTACAGCAGCATTCGTGTATGGTTGTCGGATTTCCTCAAACAGGCGTCCGGAAAATTAAAAGCGGGTGAAGGGAATCGAACCCTCGTCTTCAGCTTGGAAGGCTATTGCTCTACCATTGAGCTACACCCGCGATGGAGCGACACTCCCGTTGGTCTGATTGCAACTTTTCCGCGCTTTCCCTCGCGATCAATTGACATCGCCCCGGCATCTCTTGCCGTCGACCTGCCAATCTCCACCGACCCGCCATTCATTGCGATAAAGGATGGGGGGTGCAGGATTCGAACCTGCGAAGGCAATGCCATCAGATTTACAGTCTGACCCCTTTGACCGCTCGGGAAACCCCCCAAGTCTCCTTCTCAAAACTTCACGTTCCCTCAAGGGAACGTGTCATGATTCACTTGTTATTCAGCACGAGCTTGAAAGGGGCCACGGCACGAACTGCAGATCGCCATTTGCTGTGCATTGCCAACGCTTGATAGCCCACGACTAGCTGTTTGTTGTACCGCCTGATGCCAGTTCCCAACAAGGAGCTAGCGGAGGGACTTGAACCCACAACCTGCTGATTACAAATCAGCTGCTCTGCCAATTGAGCTACGCTAGCGTGGAAGTCCCGGGCATAAAATCTTCAAATATAGCGAATTGCGGCCGCCTTGCAAGACGGATCGCGGGGATTCGACTCGACGCAACCCCCCTTACCACACCGGCTAGCTGACAAATCTGCCGTCATCCATTCCACTCGCCGACGACTTCACGTTTCCGCAGACCTCTTGAGACAAGTCCCGCGGCGATCCGGCAAGGTTCACCGCAGAATGCTCGCCAAAAAAATATGCGGAAGCCACCGACAAGCTGCGAAGAAACCATCACCATCTAGGCGGCAACCAGGCTTTTACCCGGAAGCACCAGCGCCTGGGTGCATCGTTTCCTCGTCGCTTTCCGGTCAGGTCTCCCGCAGTCTAGATCCCCTCGCTAGGGGCACCAAAATTTATCCCCAAGAGAGACGGCGGTCTCTCTTGGGGTGTTCTTATTGCTGATGTGCTCGATGTAAACTTTTATTCTTCAAAGGCTTCCGGCAAATCGAGCGGAACCTGCTGAGCGACCATGCGAAGCTTATCCAACGCCCTCGCTTCGATCTGCCGCACCCGTTCCTTGGTCACTCCCATTTCCTCGCCGACCTGTTTCAAGGTCAGCGGTTCGCGGGAATGGTCCAAACCGAAACGGCTTATGATAATCTTTTGCTCCCGGTCGTCAAGCCGCTTGAGAATTTTTTCGATCTCCGACTTACGTTGCGCCTGGGCGTTTTCCAAGGCCGACTGATTGGTCCGGTAGCCCTCCACCGCCTGGAACAGCTCTTCGTGGCTGGTACGGTAGCGGTCGTGCTGCTTGTGCTCCTCGGGGATGCTGCGCGCGAAGTTCTTCATGATCGCCCAACTGGCGTAGGTGCTGAACTTGTTGCCGCGGGCGAAATCGAACTTTTCCACCGCGCGGATCAGCGACATATTGCCGTCGCTCACCAGATCAAAGAAGTTGTTCTGCGTGCCGACCCGCTTCTTGGCGATCGAGACCACCAGCCGCAGATTCGCCCGCACGATCTTGTTCTTGGTCTCCACGGCCACGTCGTAGTAGCGTTCGATGTCGTCCATCAATTTTCGCTGCGGCTGCGCCAGATCGAGCCGCTCGCGGAGTTTGCTCGCCTTGTACTTCGCAAAGTTGAACTTGCGAAACAAGTGCTGCTCCTGCTCTCGGGTGAGCAGCGCCACTTCGTAGAGGCTGGCCAGATAGGGAGGCAAATCCTGCGGCACCTTGGGGCGGCGTGTCGCCGTTTCCGGTTCGGGCATCTCGCACAGGATGCGATCTTCATTGCGAACCCGCGGAAACTCGGGATTATCCATGTAATCCAACGGCAGTTCCAGAATCCGCTGGCAACGCATCTCGTTGACGATGCGATAGATTGTGGGCCGCGTCCGCTGATAGCGCTTGGCCAACTGCTCGACCGATGTGCCGCGACGGAACTGCTGGTAGATCTTCGTCTTGAGTTCGTCGGTTAAAGGGCCGCCGCCGAGCGACAAAATCGCGGCCTCCGGATGGTCCTTGTCCCACTGCTTGAGCGTGTGACGGATCGTTTCCACGCTGCGGTCCATCAAGTCGGCAAGCTGCTTGGTGATCTCCGCCGGCGGCAGGCCGCTGTGGAGCATCGCCAGCGCGCGATTGATGATTTCTTCGCGTTCAGTCTCCGTCATCTGGCGGAACTTCCGCCCGCGACGGACCTTTTCCTTGTTGCGGGCGACAAAATGCTCAATCGAGCTTTGCCGAAAACCGACCCGCTTGCGGCCGTCGAACACGAATCGCCCGCTCACCAGGCCCTGCTGACGCCAGCGGCTGATGGTCTTGCTGGATACCTGGAACAGATCGCTCAGTTCCTCGACGGTCAACACCCGCTCGCCGACCGCCTCGGCCGGGATATCGGCGGCGTCGGAGACGTCTTCCACGAACAACCGCAGGTCGTGCGACAACGTTGCACCCGAAAGTTTCAGCCTGGGGGCTTCGGTCGGTTCGTTCTGGGTGATTTTGCTATAAAGATCGCGATACGAGTAGTCCCGCTTCGGATCGATGTCCGCCAGAACTTCCTCGGCGCGCAGCAATTGCGCCAACTGCTGGCGGCGTTCTCCGCCGCGAATCTGCTCATCGCGCAACTGTTCGATTACTTCACTTTGGTAACGGCTATGCATCTCGCTCTTCTCCGCTATGGCGACGAGCAGCTTTTTTCCACTGCACTTCGCCAAGTGCCGGCGTCAGTTATCTGTTCCCTGCGACTGCCGTCGCACTGCCACAGGCGTTGAGGCAATCCGACACGTTCCTGTGTCCAGATCGCGAGGGCGCCGTCCGCACGGGCGGAACCCCGTCAATCTCTGTTTCTGTTCGCACTCTTCTTCTGTTCGTTTCCCGCAGCCAACCCTTGCAGCTAAAAAACCGTCCTTTGCAGCAATTCGCAACCACTCGTTCCGCACGTTGCCTGGTATGCCCAGCCGACGTTCCGGCGACCTCTTGAACTGCCGGGTTGAAAGTTTTGCCAAAAATGTACGAGCCACTTGGACACCTAGTTGTACGCATGTTAGTCGCCCTGGGTCGCGGAAAAGTTCGCGCGCAAACGAAATTTCCCTCTCCACCCTCGTGATCCGCAGCTAGCACGATAGTTCTATCCGATTCTCCACACTTTGTTTACAGCGATTTCAGCAGGTTTCTGCAGCCACTTGGTCGACAATCGACCACTTCGTCCGCTCTCTCCCCGAATGCGACTATAGCGACCATGCGAAACACGTCGATTATCAGGAATAGCCGGAGACCAGCAACGAAGCATCTCATGCGCCAAACCAGCTCATTCATCCTGAGCAGCCGTCCGAAATCCGAACTTCTTGCCCGAGGTAGCCATGTTCAATCCCCAAACAACTCTTTTGATGCCAACCAGTTCCGGGCGTCACTGGTGCGCCTGGCTGCTACTCGGTCAACTTGCCTGGCTGGCATGCGCCCCGCTGAGCGCCGCTGGCAGCCCACCCCCCAAGGTGACCCTCAAGGAGTCGCCTGCGGCGGTTGCCCGCACGCAGACGGGCGTGGCATACGAGGTGGGCGGCGAATTAACCATGTTGCAAAATGGCGAAGTGACTCGCTTGCCGATGCTCGTCAAGGCGTCGATGAGCTATCACGACAAGCTGCTTGGCAATGACGACCAGGCCGAGAATGGCAAATTAAGCATCAATCGCCGCTATGTGCGACATTACGACGCGGTCAAGACTGAGATTAAGATCCAGGACGCCGAATTCTCTCCCCAGTTGAGGGATAGCCGACAGGTGATCGGCGTCTGGATTGTCGACGGCGAGCGCCACAGCTTCTCACCGGCGGGGCATCTGACCCGCGACGAACTCGATCTGGTCGAAACGCTTGGCGACAGTCAACTGCTGGGCCTGCTGCTGCCGACCGAGCCGGTCGCTGTGGGGGATCCCTGGAGCATTCCGGATGCCGCGCTGGCGCTGCTGCTTGATATCGACGCCGTTGGCCAGACCGACTTGCAAGGCGTGCTGGAGGAACTGCAAGAGCAAACCGCCAGAATCGAAGTCCGCGGCACGGTTCATGGAGCGATCGGCGGCGTCGCCACCGAGATCGAGGTCAAGGCGCGGCTGCAGTTCGATCGTGAGAAGGAGTTGGTCACGCGAATGGAATTGCTCATCAAGGAAAAGCGGGCGATCGGCCACGTCGGGCCCGGCGTCGATGTGGTCTCGAAACTCCGCTTGCAGCGGCTGCCATTGCAGACGGACGGCCGCCTCACCAAGGCGATCGTCGACACCGTTGCCTTTCCGCCGGAGCAGGAGTTAACCCAGTTGGAGTTCGAGGCCGTCAACAAATTGCACCGCACGATCCACGACCGCAACTGGCACGTGACGGGCGATCAGCCGTCGGTCACCATCTTGCGGTTGCTGCGTCGCGGCGAGCTGATCGCTCAGTGCAATATCACGCCGCAATCGGCGCGGGTCGAAGGAACGCCCACCGACTTGGAAAGCTTCCGCGACCGCGTCCATGCGAACCTGGGAGATCGGTTCATTCAGTTTGTCGAGTCGAGCCAAGAAAAAGACGGGCCTCGCACCGTGAGCCGCGTCGTGGCCGACGGCAAGGTGGACGAATTGCCGATTCGCTGGATTTACTATCTTATCCGCGGCGAAGGGGACGCCATGCTCAGCGTGTCGTTCACGGTCGAAGCAGGCCTGATCGAATCGCTCGGTGACTCCGATCGGCAGTTGGTGGAGCGGATCACGCTCATCCCCCAAAGCGAGCCGACCGAAGCGGCCAAGCAGGAGACGGCCGGCAAGGCGAAGCCGGAATTGAATCGTTGAAGCAGTTATACTGGCAATTATGATTCGGCGCGACGACAATTCGCATGAGCGGCGGCCTGCTTGGGTGTTGATCTCTCAAGTGGCCCATGCCCGGCTGTCGGCGGCGCTGGCCGCGGACTGGCGTCATGCGGACCTGCCGTTTGCCGAGCAGCCGGAGCAGCGGCACGAATTGCTGGCTGCGATTCGCCATCACGACGACGGCTGGAAGCAGTGGGAGTCGCAGCCGGAGATCGATCCGGCGACGAGCATGCCCTACGACTTCGCCGAACTGCCGCGGCCAACCGCGCTGTCGATTTGGAACCAATCGATCGCCGCGGCCGCCACGATCGGACCGCTGGCCGGCGGTATGGTGGCGGGACACTTTATCTGGTTGCACCAGCATCACAACGCCAACGAGCCGGTGGACGCGCAGTGGCTCGACCAGACCACCCAACAGCGCGACCAGTGGCTGGCGGAATGGATCGCCGCCGACCAAACGCACACGGCGAGTCTGGCCGAGGAGTGCATCGGCTGGCTTCGTTGGTTCGATCTACTCAGTCTTGTCCTGTGCTGTCGCGAAACCACCAAGCCGCGCCAGGTGGAACTTCCCCCGGTCGCCAGGCTGCATCTCGCGCCCCGCCCGCTCTCGGAGATCATCTCCGGCGGCACTTCGGTGGTCGGCCAGCAATTCGAGCTGGATCGCTGGCCGTTTGAGCATGAAGAGGACGAAGACCGCCGAGCGGAACCGCGTGTGTATACCCTACATGCGGAAAGCGTCGCGGCGGATCGCTATGCCGACGCCGAGCAACTCGCCGCCGCCGGCAGGGCGGAGGTCACGCTGCGATGGGAGTTCGTGCCCCCTGTTGCCTGACGGTTATCGCTGATCTTCCGGTCCATACCGGCCCCGGTATTCCTCGGCGGGGTATTTTTCGCGGTTCTTGACCATCTTCGCTCGCATGGCTTGTGCTACGTCGATGTCGAGTTCATTGGCAATCGCCAACGCATAGCCGACAACGTCGGCCAGTTCCTCGCCCACCGCATGCAGGGCGTCGGCATTGTCGACCAGATCGCGCGACGCTTGCGGCGAGAGCCATTGAAAATGCTCCATCAATTCGGCCACCTCGATGGCCAGCGCCATGCTGAGATTCTTCGGCGTATGAAACTGCCGCCAATCGCGCTCGTCGACGAACTGCCGCATCACCTCGCGCAGCTCGGCCACGGTCGTCGTCTGGTCGCCTTCATGCGGGTCGTTCACGTCAAGCGTCTCCATCTGATTCGGACGTATGAAAACAGACACACCAGCGGCGCCTTGGCGGCGTCGTGTTTGCCGTTGTTTAACATATCACGAATGGTCGTTACAAACACCTTGCGGCGGGTTGCTGTATGCTCCCCTTGTCGCCCCGCCGCCATACCAGCGGCGCAGCGCAGGCAGACCAATACCAGCACGCGCGCCAGCAAGTACACGGCGGGGGAAGACGCGTTCCGCCGCCAACACAGTTTGGGGGAAAATCGCGTACTCCTCCCCGGATGCACTCGCTCGCGCGTCGTGCTGGTATTGGTTTTCCATTTCGAGACAGCGCCCACGCCCTGCGTTTGCCCGAACCTCATGCCCAGGGTGGTTGACGGCGGACCCGTCAACGGCGCTAATCGTGGTTGCAGTTTTTCATCCTTTCGACCCACGCCACGGTAAGCCATGACTTCTCCCAAGATTCAACGGGCGCTGATTAGCGTCAGCGACAAAATGGGTATCGCCGACTTTGCCGCGGCGCTCGTCGCCGCCGGCGTCGAGTTGTACAGCACCGGCGGCACGCGGCGGCATCTGGAGGAGGTGGGCCTGCCGGTGATCGATATCGCCGCCTACACCGGCTTCCCCGAGATGATGGACGGCCGGCTGAAGACGCTTCACCCGCTGGTGCATGGCGGCATCCTCTGCCGGCACGACCGCGAGGACGACCGCGCGGCGATGCAGCAGCACGGCATCCTGTCGTTTGAATTGGTCGTGGTGAACCTCTATCCGTTTCAGGCGACGCTCGACAAGCTGGACGAGCAGCACGGCCCGGTCGCCGGCTGGCCTACGGCGGCGATCGATGCGGCGATCGAGC
>JBGTJT010000574.1:0-4726 GCA_041744995.1 Pirellulales bacterium
GCCGGCAGCCCAAGCCATCAGCGCCGCCAATACCGCGAAAGGGAGCGCAAAGATAGTATGGCTGAAGCGAATCATCTCCAGCAGTTGCAAAAATTTCGCCCAAGGCGAAGCCGGCTTCTCAGTTACAGTGCTCAACACGTCAGCCAATCTGAAATCCGAAATCAGAAATCTTAAATCCTCAAGTACCCCACCGCCGTATCAGCGACTGCTGCAAACCCAACTGGTCGCAAATCCGCGCCACGATAAAGTCGACCAGATCCTGGATCTTGCTTACCCCATGATAAAAGCCGGGCGACGCCGGCAGTACAACGATGCCCGCTTCGCTGGCCCGCTTCATGCAGTCGAGTTGAATGGTCGACAGCGGCGTCTCCCGCGGCACCACTACCAGGCGGCGGCGCTCCTTGAGGTGACACATCGCCGCGCGATGGATCAAGTTCTGCGAGAGTGAATTAACAACCGCCCCCAGCGATCCCCCCGAGCAAGGGCAAATGACCATGCCGTCCGTCAAGAACGACCCACTGGCAATTGGCGCCATCATGTCCTTGTAGTGATGGTACACAATTTCGCCCGGCTCTCCTTTTTCAAAGGCCAGCACGCTGCTGTCGGAGGAAGAAATGCCCGTGATGTCGCGGAGCGAGTTCAACTTGCTGTCGCCGATCTTGTGGGCGTCGCCCAGCAGTAGCGACTCGGTCTTGAAGTCGTCCAGGTCGATATTCAGTTCAAGCTCCTGCTTCAGCACCAGTCGTGCCGCCGGCGAGATCGTCAGATGGACGTCGTGCCCCAGTGCGGTAAGCACTTCCAGCAGACGCACGCCGTAAATCGCTCCACTGGCGCCGGTCATGGCGACGACGATTCGTTTCTTCATTTCGTTCCTACGTAGAGCGTGGCGATGCCGAAAGTGAGGGGGAAAAAACGTGCTTCGGAAAGTCCGGCGGCGAGCATCCGCTCGGTAAGCTGCTCGTAGCTGGGGAATTCGCCGACGCTATCCGGTAGATAATTGTAAGCGGACTGGCGGTTGCGTGCCAAAAGTTGCCCGATCCGGGGGAGCACATGCCGAAAATACCAGCCGTAGGCAGCCTTGATCGGCTGCCGACGGGGCATCGAGAATTCCAGCACCACAACCTGTCCGCCGGGTGCGCACACCCGGGCCATCTCGCGCAATCCGCGATCGGTGTCCTGCACGTTCCGCAACCCAAAGGCCACGGAAACAATCTGAAAATGGTCGTCCGGAAAGGGCAACTGCTGGCTGTCGGCTTCGACAAAGGCCAATTCGCCGTTCAGCCCGGCTCGGCGCTTTTTCTCATCGCCGATCACCAGCATCTCATGGCAAAAGTCGCTGCCGATCACGCGAGAACATCCGGCCGCTCGCTGGTAGGCCAGCGCCAAATCACCGGTGCCGGTGCAGAGATCGAGAATCGGCCGCTCTCCCTGGGGGGGCGCTTTGCGAACGGTGCGCCACCGCCAGTAGCGATCGACGTTCATCGACAGCAGGTGATTGAGGAAATCGTAATTGCCGGCGATCTCCCCAAACATCCGCCGAACGCGTTGAGACGATTTATCGACGTGCATGGCCTGTTGTAGCATGGACCCCTGGCCCGTGCGTCTCGCAGTAGCGGAATTCGCCAGAATTCCGATGATTCATCGTTCGCTTCGACTTGACGGAATTCTGGCGAATTCCGCTCCACGAACCCAGTGTAACCCGGCGTGCGGCCATAACGGTAGCCGGGCAGAAGAACCGCAATCGCGGCGGCACGTTAACGCGATTGTATTTGAACTCCCCACTCTGATGCAGCGGAGTACGGACTGGAGTCCATCGGCCTCGGAATCTTGGGGAATTCCGCTACATTGTACGAATGCTTCGAAACCTGCACGTCCATTTCCTGCCCGCACTCACCACGCCGGACGAACTCGCCGGCGGGGTGGTGGTGGTCATCGACGTTCTGCGAGCGTCGACCACCATCGTCACGGCCTTGGACGCCGGGGCGACAGGCGTGACGGCCTGCCTGGAGGTCGAAGAGGCTCGCCGCCGTGCGGAGGCGTTCTCGCCCGATGAGGTGCGTCTTGGCGGCGAGCGACAGTGCATAAAAATCGCCGGATTCGACCTGGGCAACTCGCCGGCGGAGTACACGTCCGAAGCGGTCGGCGGAAAAACGGTGCTATTCACGACGACCAACGGCACCCGGGCGTTGCTGCACTGCCGGCTGGCCGCCGTCGTCTACGTGGCGGGGTTCGTCAATGCGGCGGCCACCGCCTCGGCTATTAAAATCCGAAAGCAGCAAGACATCCATCTACTTTGTGCCGGCACCGAGGGACATATTTCCCGCGAGGACGTGCTATTCGCCGGCTGCCTGGTCGATCGACTGGCCGAAAGCGAACTCGAACGAAACGACTCGGCCGAATTGGCTCTGGCGGCTTGGCGGGGGTGCGACCAGTCGAACCTTGCGGCCGAATTGCGGGTCAGTCGGGGAGGGCGAAACCTTCTCCGCAACGGCATGGCGACCGACATCGCGCTGGCCGTGCGTCTCGATGCTTTGGACGTGGTGGCTGAGTTCGAACCTGAATCAGGCACGATTCGACGGATGTAGACCCCGAGTGCCGATTGGCGTTACACTGTTCCGTTTGGCTCCCACTCTCTCTTTTAGCGGCATGCATCATGGAAATGGAAAAGCTGGTTTCGCTCTGCAAACGGCGGGGCTTCATGTTTCAGTCCAGCGAAATCTACGGCGGCCTCAACGGCTTCTGGGACTACGGCCCGCTAGGCGTGGAGCTGAAACGCAACGTCAAGGAAGCCTGGTGGCGCGACATGGTCACCGCCCACGACGATCTCGACACATTGCCCGGCGCGGTGGGTCCGTATGAGATGACGGGACTGGACTGCACGATCATCATGCATCCCCAGGTGTGGAAGTGCTCGGGCCACTACGATCTGTTCAGCGACATGATGCAAACTTGTCGTCAATGCAAGAAATTGTATCGCGCCGACCATGTTTGGGAGATGCTGAAGGAATCCGCATGGGCTCAATCCTTTGCGGAGGTGTTTTCGGCGAGCGTCTTCGACGAACAACTGGTCTTTGACAGCTCGGAAGCCCTGAAGTGGGCAAAGGATCGTAAACGCGGTCGCCGACATGCGCCGGGCCTTGCCTTGGTTCGAAATCCCGAAATCACGTTAACTTGGTTGATCGAGGACTTGCAGAACAATCCGCACCTTGAACTTTCCTTGGTCACGCTACTGCGATACATGGCAACGGAACAGAAAAGTCAGACCGGATTGCAGACGCCATGCCCGGAATGCGGCGGCGACCTGACGGAGCCGCGGCACTTTAATCTAATGTTCGAGACTTATACCGGAGCCGTCCAATCGGAGGAGAATAAGACGTTCTTGCGGCCCGAGACCGCGCAAGGCATCTTCGTCAACTTCAAGAACGTGGTCGACAGCACCAGGGTGAAGATCCCCTTCGGCATCGCACAGGTCGGCAAGAGCTTCCGCAACGAGATCACGCCGCGGAATTTCACCTTCCGCTCGCGGGAATTCGAGCAGATGGAGATCGAGTTCTTCTGTCACCCGAGCGAATCGGCGCAGTGGTACAAGTATTGGCGGGACCGCCGCTTCCAGTGGTATACCGACCTCGGGCTGGCGGGCGAACGGTTGCAACTGCGCGACCACGACCCCGACGAGCTGAGCCATTATTCGACCGGCACGGCCGACATCGAATATGCGTTTCCGTTCCTGCCGCCGGGTGAGTACGGCGAACTGGAGGGCATTGCCCATCGGGGCGACTTCGATCTGCGGAGCCACATGGAGGGCAAGCTCGATCCCGACACTTGTCCGCTGGAAGTCGAGAAAGGGGCTGACGGCAAACCCAAGTATCGCGGCAGCGGCAAGGACTTGCAGTATCGCGACGAACTGACCAACGAGAAATTTACCCCGCATGTGATTGAGCCGTCGGCCGGCGCCGACCGGGCGACATTGGCGTTCTTGTGCGAAGCCTACTGCGAGGACGAGGCGCCGGACGAGAACGGCAAAATGCAAACCCGTACGGTGATGAAGTTCCACCCGCGGATTGCTCCGCTGAAAGCGGCCGTATTCCCGTTGGTCAAGAAAGACGGCATGCCGGAGATCGCCAAGGAGATCTACAAAACGCTCAAAAGACGGTTTCCGGTCTTCTACGACGAAAAAGGCGCAGTCGGCCGCCGATACCGCCGCCAGGACGAAGCGGGCACGCCGTTCTGCATCACCGTCGACGGCGAAACGCTCCGCGACAAGACCGTTACCATCCGCGACCGCGACTCGTTGGAGCAGCGGCGAGTGAAAATCGACGATCTGGAAGCGGATCTATTGGCGCGGCTTTCATAGCGCGGCAATCCGCGCGACACACCCAGCACGCGACCTACTCAGGCAGCGGCCGTTGGGGAGGCGACTCGCCGCGCCGGAAAAAGGGAAGATCAAACGGCAGTTGAACACCGCCGGCCGCGGGCGCATCCTGCTGTGCCGGCGGGGGAGGCAGTTCCTCGCCCGGCTGCGGCAAATCCTCCTCCGGCACCAGCGGCTTGCCGGGGGGCGATTGCTCCTCACTCGGCTCGGGGACTATCTCATTTTCTAGCTCGTCGAGCGGTTCCGGCCGGACCTTGATCAGTTCCGGCGGCGCCGGCAGGCCCGGTCGCGGCTGGCCGCCGGGGGCCAATCGATCGCGCCTCATCTTCACCGAGGCGCGCAAACTGAGTCGGT
>JBGTJT010000575.1:0-2876 GCA_041744995.1 Pirellulales bacterium
ATGTTGGACATCGCCGGGCAGGAGATCATGACGGCCGACAAGGTAACACTGCGGCTGAACGCCGTGGTGACGTACCGCGTGGCCGATGCCCGGCTGGCCGTGACGGCCGCCGACGATTGGCGGCAGGCGCTGTACCGCGAGGCGCAGTTGGCTCTGCGGGCGGTCGTGGGTGCTCGGGATCTCGATGCATTCTTGGCCGACAAGGACACGATCGCTCGCGAGGTCGATGAGCAGCTCCGCGCCCGGGCCGGCGAGTTGGGGTTGGAAGTTGTTTCGGTAGGTGTTCGCGACGTCATCCTGCCGGGCGACATGAAGGACTTGATGAACCGGGTCACGGAGGCCAAGTAGGCCGCCGAGGCGAATCTGATTTCGCGGCGCGAGGAAACGGCCGCCATGCGCAGCCAGGCCAACACGGCCAAGCTGCTGGCCGACAACCCGACCTTGATGCGGCTGCGGGAACTGGAAGTCCTGGAAAGCATCGCCAAGCAGGGCAAGCTGAATGTTGTGCTGGGCGAGAAGGGCCTGGCCGATCGGGTTGTCAACTTGCTGTAACGCGACGCCCCCGGTCTGAGCGATCGGACCGGGGGCGTTTTCTTGTGAATAGTTGGCGCGCCGAGATGATTCCGCTGCGTCGCTCGGGCTCAATCAGCACGTTCGCCTTCGAGAACCTGAAAAAATCCAAAATATTTTCCTGCACTCGGATTGGCGGGGCCATTTCTCGTAAATGCTTTTGACTAAGTGACTTGCAAGCGAGCGCCCCACACGGCCTTGCCCCGTGTGCGCATTTTCTCTCCGAGCGGCGCATATCTACACGCCGCCATATTGCCGAAGGGTCAATGTGTTGCTATGTTCAAAATCAGCAGCGTTGGCCTTTGGATGATAACGTGTCATCCTGCACCCATGATGCGTGCCTTCTCGGCCCAGTAGGGGCCTCGTCAACTCTGCACGACCACGAGCCCGCTAGGGCTCCTTCTGCGACCACTGGCCGCATGTACCCACCCTTCGACAAGTAGTGTAGATCTACTTGCGATGACCGGGACCCCAGGGATATCGGTCCCTCCACTGTCGTGTTCGGCCAGGGCAAAGATTGTCTGGCGAGCCAGATATCTGGAGATATCTAAATGAGTTTGAAGTTGAAGATTAGTGAGGTTTACCAGCCGAGTTGGCTCAGTCCGCGTCGCGCAAATGGCCTTCTCAAGTCCTTGTCGGATTTGACCTACGAAAAGTATGCCTACCGGGCCAGTGTGCTCAAGCGTGCCCCCAAACGCGAGTTCTTTGTTCCGTTCGAGGACGGGACGATCCCGCTGTATCGCTGGGGACAGAGTCGCACTATGTATTCCATGGGGCGTCCTATGACCGACATTCCCGCATTGGAAAATGTGCGGAAACAGATTGCCCGGGAGACCGGTGAAGCCTGCAACCACTGCATCGTGATCGAATACTCCGACGGTGAACGGCATCACGCACCGCCGCATCACGATCGCCAGCAGGGCGTGGATGGAAATGGGGCTCGCGACATGGCGGCAGGCACTTCGTTTTTCGTGGTCACGCTCGGGTATGCGCGTCCGTTCCAGCTTTTGGATGACGATTGCAATGTCGTCTGGGAGGAACGGCTGGCACATGGGTCGCTCCTGCGGGTGACAGCCGAAATGAATCGTGAGTTCTGCCACGCGGTGCCTCCGGATCCCGCGCAGCCCAGCGGCAAGCCGCGGTACAGTGCCATTTTCCGCACGATCCGGTCTGGGGTGCCTATCGCGTGCTAGTCGTGCGTCGACTGGGGAACAGGGATGGGCCTCATTTTTTGGATCAGCGAGCCCACGATGGGCTCGCTGATTCTTCTCGATTGCGATCGTGTCGCTGGGGTACGAGTGGTCGAATCGAGGCACCCAGGCCACCTTCGTCCGAAACCTCCAATTCCAGCAGTACAAGGACACGCCCCAGACCTGAAAGCAAGGCGCGGCAATGGGTAATGCCTTACGCCCGTCGACGGCGGTGGTGGTCAAGGAAATCAAGCAGTACGCCAAGGACCAATACCGGCTGCACAGCACTCGATCTCTGTGGCCCTGGTCCGAACAGCTCTACCAAGACCGATCAAGGTGCTTTGACAGCATGGCTGCCGATCAGTCGCCTCCTTGGCTGACCCCCGGCGACGAGTTAGCCGTACAGCTTGCTTTTGACTTTGAAGATATGCGCCCCATGTTTTTCCAAGAGCCGCCGCCGTTTGAGGAGATCCTCGAATCCCTGGCGGCTTTGGAAAGACGAATCAACAAGGTCGACCCTGGTCAATAGCAGGTCTCGACTCAGGAGGCACATCGCGTGTCCTGTCGATAGTCGGAGTTGCTCCGCAGTTTGGTGTCGAAGAAACCGGCGAATCGCGGATATACAAATATCAATCATTTGTGCTGACAGCTTCGGCACCTAGCAATTTGCTGCGGTAGTCTTGAATGTGCCGACTGACTGCGCCGCCAGAGAGCCCCACGGCTGCCGCGATCTGGCCCGTCGGGTAGCCCGCCTCGTGCAGCTCGATAATTCTGTCAATTGTTGACCGCTTGGTGTATGCCTGGGCTTGCGGCGCAAACGGAGCGGGACCGGCTTCGCGAAACACAGGACCGAGGTAGTCTTGCACGTCGCGAATGGCCTGAAAGACGCGCCCGAAAGGCCGATTTGTGTACACGTCTGAGAGTGCGTCGGACTTCACAGGCGTGCCGTGGCAGTCGAACACGCCGGCCACCTCCCCATCCGAAAACCGTTTAATGAGGTCACTGGCGGTCTTCCGAAGTTTTCCAAAAGAGAGTTGACGAATATCGTTGCCGTCTTCCTGGATCCTTTTGAGGAGCCGAGCCCAATGGTTGGGGATGCTTTGATTCGCATTTCCA
>JBGTJT010000576.1:0-4366 GCA_041744995.1 Pirellulales bacterium
GGGCCGCCGAAAACGCCATCCCCTGCTCCGCGGCAGGCGCCGGTTTGGCGGGCGGTTTGCTGACGACGGCCCGTGCCGCTTGCTGAGAGCGCGGCGCGGGCGTCGGTACCGCGACGCTGCCCGATTGCTGTGCGTCGAACAACTGCGCCTTCAGCTTCGTGTCGTAGGCAGCCCGCTTCTCGGGGTCGAGCAGGACTCCACCCGCCGATTTGATCTGTGCCAGAATCTTGGCGCACACCTCTGGATGATCTTCCTCGGCCATGGACTGCAAGTAGGCCCGTTGCCGCTTGACCGCCGCCCGGATCACGGCCTCGTCCGACTCGAACAATTCGAGACTGAGCAACCGGTAGTAATTGAGCGGACGGTCCTTGGGCGGTATACCGAGCCAATGGTAATAAGGATCAAACTTTGCGTCCGTCGCCATGGTTCTCTCTCGTTATCGGTAGAGATGCCTGCACACTGCCTTATTGTCGGCACTCATCGCCCTTTTTGCAAGAGTTTTACGACCAATCTGCGCAAATGAACCTCTGGACTTGAGCCATTGCGCTGCGCATTCTGGTGCACCTTGCGCGGCTGCGTGCTATAGTAGAGGCCCTATCGACCCCACCCGCTTCCTTCCGGGAATCCGCACCATGCGCAGACAGCTTCCCTTGTATAGCCTGTTGCTCGGCATTTGTAACCTACTGGTCGGCGGTTTCGCCTCGGCCGACGAAACGGGCGACGCCGAGCGGCCGAACATCGTCTGGATCTTCGTCGAGGACATGAACGACTGGTACGGCTGTTACGGCCATGACGTCGTCGAGACGCCTAACGTCGATGCGCTGGCAGAGCGGGGCGTGCGGTTCACCCGTGCCTACATGCCGGCCGGCGTCTGCTCGGCCACCCGCAGTGCGATCTCGCTGGGGGCGATGCAAACCAGCTACGGCGTTCACAATCATCGCAGCTCGCGCAACCGAGTCCCGGGCGAGGTGAATCACTTGCCGGAAGGCGTCAAGAGCGTCTACGAGCACCTGCGCAACGGCGGTTACTATGTGATCAGCCAGGGCATGAACAAGGACGACTTCAACTATCAATGGAATCCAGCGAAGTTCTACGACGAACGCAACTACAGCAAGAATCTGGCTGCTCCCTCCTGGCGCAATCGCAAGGAAGGTCAACCGTTCTTCGCGCAGATTCAACTCCGCGGCGGCAAGAATAGCGGCAAGTGGTCCGGGAAGACCGACCCTGCCGACATGAAAGTCGCTCCCTATTATCCCGACGTGCCCGTCTATCGCGAGGAGTATGCCCACCACTACGACTGTGTCAAGCAGACCGACAACGAAGTCGGCCAAATCCTCGATGCCTTGAAAGTCGACGATTTGCTCGAAAACACGATTATCTTCTTCTGGACCGACCACGGCATGAGGCTGCCGCGCCACAAACAGTGGCTTTACGAAGGGGGCGTGCGGGTGCCGTTGGTCGTTGCAGGCCCTGGCCTACCGCACGTCAAGGTTCGCGACGATCTGGTCAGCGGAATCGACATCTCGGCGACAACCTTGGCGCTGGCCGGCGTCGAGATTCCTGACTCGATGGAGGGCATGGACATGTTCGCCGACGGTTTTCATCGCGACCATGTCATTTGTGCCCGCGACCGTTGCGACTACACGATCGACCGGGTCCGGGCGGTGAAAACCGAACGCTACAGCTATCTCCGCAACTTCCTCACCGACCGGCCTTTCATGCAGCCGCAGTATCGCGACGGGCGCCCCGCCATCGAAGTCGCACGCAAGATGCACAAGAACGGCGAACTCGATGGGGTTCAAGCATTCATCTGGAACAAGACGCGCGTGCCGGAGGAGTTGTACGATCTCGAGAACGATCCGCATGAGATCCACAACCTGGCCGACGATCCGAAATACGCCAAGGTGTTGCAGGAGCACCGCGACATTCTTAACGCTTGGATCGAAGAAACCGACGATAAAGGGCAGTACCCTGAGTCAGCCGCCTCGCTGCGCGGGGTGCTCAAGCAGTGGAGCAAGCAGGCCGTCAACCCGGAATATGAGAAGGTCCGCGAGTAATCATTGCGGACTTGCGGGTTGTACGGTTGAATCCATGTAAAAGGCCTATGCCGGTCGCAGCAGCCCTTTATTGTCTGGCTGTCGTCTTGTGGTCGCCTTTACCGGTTGTCGGGCGTGAACGCCACTGAGCAAGGGCCTGCTAAACCCGTAATAAACGGCACATGCCGATCCGCGCCAGCTTCGTTGGTCGGATTGCCAGCGTCGCACCGATGAACACGATGTTCTGCACAATGCAGGTGCTTCCCTAACGCATGGATGGTGGGCGGGTGCTATGTTGCGAATCTCTTTGGCGGCAATTCTAGTTGCGTTTCTTTCCGGGGCGCCTTGCGCCCATGCCCAGTGGTGTTGCGACGCGGATCTATCCGAATCCTGCTGTTGTTGCGACTGTTGCTGCGACGCCGACAGCATCTGGAACCGTGACAAGCTCACGGGCGACTGGTTTGGCCACCGCGACTGCCTCGCGCAGAATGGCTTTACCTTCAATGTCGATGTAACCCAGTTCTATCAAGGCGTCGCCAGCGGCGGCTTCGACGAGACCTGGCGCTACGGCGGCAAGGCTGACTACTTTCTCAATTTTAGCGGCCAGCAGGCGGGCCTTTCTGGACTGTGGGAAGGCTTCATGTTCCAACTGCACGCCGAGACGCGGTTCGGCGACGATATCAATGCGGACGCCGTAGCGGCGGCGCCGTCGAACGCCAACATGCTGTACCCCAACGGCAATCACGTGACAGCCATTACCGGCCTGAACTTTACGCAAGCTTTGAGCGAAGAGTGGGCCGTGACCTTTGGCAAGTTCAACACGTTTGACTTCTTCCAGATGGCCTATCCTGAGTTCGGCCGCGGCATCGACGGATTCATGAATACATCGGTGATTTTGCCGCTTAGTCTGGCTCGTACCGTGCCATTGTCCTTCCTGGGAGCGGGCGTCATCAAGCTGCAAGACATGAAGGTGCAAGGAGCGCTGTTGGTCTACGACAGCAACAACATTACCACCACCAGCGGGTTTGACGAACTGTTCGACAACGGCGCCAACCTGCTCGGCATGTGGCGGCACTTTACCGAGATCGGCTGCTTGCCGGGATCGCACGCGATCGTGGCGACCTATGCCAACGGCGAGTTTACCTCGCTCGATGCCACGGATTGGGCGTTCTTTCCCGGACAAGGTCTGGTAGCCGGTCAGGTCTCCGGATCGTGGAGCGCCACGTACATCTTGGAACAACAAATCTGGGCCGACTGCTGCAATCCGGCGCGCAACCTGCTGCTATGGAGTTCGCTCGGCTTCGCCGACGGCAGCAACAGCCCGTTTAATTCGACGTTCAACATCTATCTGCAAGGCACGGGCTTGCTGGCGTCACGGCCGGCAGACTCCTGCGGCATCGGCTATTTCTACAGCGGCGTGAGCGGCGACCTGCAGCAATTGCTGAACGTGTTCGACGTAGGCGATTTTCAAGGGGGCGAAATCTACTACAACGCGCAGATCACCCCCTGGTTCCACCTGACCGCCGATCTGCAAGTCGTCGAACCGGCCGTGGCCGCTAACGACACGGCCGTCGTCGCCGGCCTGCGGGCGAAGATCGAGTTTTGACGTGGTCGGGGCTTCTAGCCCCGACACCATAAGACAATCGCCGGGGCAAGATGCCCCGGCCACGGTTATTTTGCCTTCGCGATCCCCGGCGGCAAGGATAAGTGGATTCCGCCGCATCATTGCCGTAAATGCCTCACTTGGCGCCGGCCGCCAAGTATTTGTCAATTTTCGCATCCCGTATAAATCCGGCATCACTCCGCCTGCATCACCTACCGCAGGGCCTCGACCAGCCGATCGAGCATGGGCTGGGTGTGCGTGGCGAACAGGGCGATCCGCAGCGCGCCGGCCGGTCCCAGTCCGGCGTACTTGGGCATGTAGGCGATTAAGACGCCCTGTTCTTGCAGACACTGCTGAGTCTGCTGCATGCGCGCGGCGGACTCCAGTTCCAGGCAGACGACTGGCGAAGTATTTTCTTCCAGCGGCAGCCCTTCCGCCCGCAGGGCGCGGCGCAGGTACAGGGCGTTGCCGGCCAATTGTTGGCGAAGTTGTGGTTCGGCCTCGATAACGCCGAACGCCTTGGCCGTGGCCGCCGCGGCGGCGATCGGCGGAGCACTGGCGCCGGCGTGATAATCGGTGGTTGTCTTCAACTGCTCGATGAACGCCCGCGATCCGGGCAGCAGGCCGCCAAAGCTGCCCAGCGCCTTACTGGCCGTGCCGGTAACATACAGCCGCGGCCCACCGCCCACTTCGTCCTGCGTGTGATTCAGATCGGTATACGGTACGC
>JBGTJT010000577.1:0-1568 GCA_041744995.1 Pirellulales bacterium
CGCCGGATGCGGCCCGCGAAACCGAAGTGGCCAGCCTGGCGATCGCCGCCACGCAACGGGGCGCGGCGGAGACGCCTTACGACATCGAGCAGTCGATGCTGGTGGCCCGCTGGTTTCGCGAGAACCGCGGCGAGCGACGCAACACGCTCACAGTGTTCGAGGCGGCCCGACATTGCCGCAAAGTAATCGCCGGCGAGCCAGATCCGCACTTGGAATTGAACCGGCTCAAACCGGGCGGGCAAGAAGCGGCCCAAGAATAACTTCTGTATTTGGCTTGCCTAATCAGGTTCTACTTCGTTCTCTCCGTTTTCTTCTGTTCAAACGGCTGAAGGTACGGCAGTATTTGTTGCGTGATCCTCAAATAGTGAACGGCCCAGACGCCAAAGGCGACTGGGCCGTTCGATTGCGACGAGACGCGTGCGGCAGCAAGACATTGCGCCTCGTCAACAAGTTGCCATTCACAGGTCAGCCTACTGCCGCGGCTGAGCTTCGCGCGGGCGTACCCGCCGACGGCCTTCGCCGGCGGCATCGTCGGTCTTATAGTACGCGTCGCTGTCGACCCACACCTGGCTGCCCCGTTCCGGCCAGTTGTCCTTGTCGAAGCCGGGCGATTCTTTCAATCGTTCCTCGGAGACGTTCAGAACGAAGAACTTGTCATCCTCGGTTTGACGGAACTGGAAGGCGTTGAACGGAATGGCGAGCAGCTTCTCGCCGAGTCCAAGAAATCCTCCCGAGGCAACCGCCGCATAGCGGACCCTGCCGGTACGCATGTCGATCACGATGTCGTGGATGCTGCCCAGATCCTCGCCTTGGGGGTTGCGCACCTCAAGCCCGGTCAATTCGCTGAGGCGAATCGTCGTATCCTGGGTTGCCAAATCAGGGCCGGACGCCGGTCCGCGGCGATCGGCGTCGACTCGCACTTGAACCGGACCAGCTTGCACGTCAACGTCGGCGCGATCCGCCGGCTCCACCGCCGAAACGGCACCCGCGGTGAATGCCAGCAAGCCGGCCGCCATCGCGGAAAATAGTACGTATCTCATAACTAACTCCTTTTTCTCTCAACCTTTTGTTCCATGGACCGACGGTCGATGACACACATCAACTAATGCGTCTGCCCATGACTCTCACCCTTTGCGTCTATTTGCTCCTGCCGCCGTTATCTTGCCTCGCGTCCGTCACGGCGGCAGCGATTGCTACGGACTACTCGGTTCGGCCTCTGCTTGCGTGGCGGACTCGGGCGTATCGTCTGCCGCCGGTTCCATGTCGAGTTCGGGAAACGCCTGCCGCGCTTTGCGGAGACTGTATTCCAACGCCACGGCGGCCGACTTGACGGCGGCTTCGTGCGTCAGCCGATCCTCGCTCTCCGCATCGCGGAGCAACTGCAAGTTGTGTTGCAAACTGTTGAGATGCACGGCCGCTTCGCCAACGACCATCCGCTGCTGGGTTAGCGACTTCCGCATCGCGGCCAGTTCCCGCTCAACCTTCTTGATTTCGCTGTCGGCCGCCTCGCCGTCCAATTCATCTCCGTCGGCCGCCACCAACGCCCTAGCCGTGAACACCTCGTCGCC